>JANWZT010000035.1:244-10571 GCA_025054515.1 Candidatus Caldarchaeum sp. | reverse complement strand
AGGCCCCGTAGATGGCGAAAGGCCCGGTCAAAGGCACGAGAGCGCCGATTTTGACCTCAGCCACACCAAGACTTTGCTGCGAAAGGAACAGGAAAGCAGTAGCGGCGACAGCGGCGACGACCACGACAGCGGCTAAAGCAACTACTACTGTCTTTTTCACGGTCTATCCCCTGTTTTTATCCGTCATTTAAATTTTTACATTCTGTACACGGGGATAAAGCTCCTCCACAATTTTGAGCAGTTGCCTCTTCTCAAAGGTCACCGGGTTCAACACCACCCAGTCGACGCCTTCAAGCGACTCAATCCGTTTCTTGATTTTCTCTGCGACTTCCTCGACCGTTCCGTAGAGGTAGAAGTTTCTCCAGTATTCCAAGTTCATGCCCGAATAGAGCGAGAACCGTTTGACGGCCTCGCTGTCGTCTTCGCCGGGGCTACGGAGGTAGACGAAGTTTGAGTAGATTTTTGTGATGCGGTAGGGGTCGCGGCCGATTTCGGCAGCATATTTCTTGACTTTTTGCCAGTCCTGCGTCGCCATCTCAGGAGTGGAGCTGGAATGCGGTATCCATCCGTCCGCGAATCTCGCGATACGTTGGAGGACTTTGTCGATTCCCTTGGCTGCGGCGCCGTAGAGTATTTCGTGAGGCTGGCTTCCGCCGCCTATCCAAATCGGTGGATGAGGCTTCTGCATCGGCTTCGGCTCCAGCACTAAATCGCGTACTTTGAAGAAGTTTCCTTCGAAAGTGATTTTGTCCTCGGTCCAAAGCTTCTTGAGGAGGACGAGGTATTCGTCCATTATTGCTCCACGTTTCTCCAGAGGAGTGTTTAACAACGTGAATTCGTCGGGATTCCATCCGACGCCCGCGCCCAACACAAACCTTCCGCCGCTGTATACGTCGAGGGATGCCGTTTGTTTGGCCACGATGTATGGGTTTCTGTATGGGAGCACCATTATCATCGGACCGACAACTGCTTTCTTGGTTGCGGCGGCGACGAAGGACAACGCTATCAACGGGTCGTGCCAGCTCGTCGAATACGCGGGCCTCGACGTGAGGATGTGGTCGATGACGAAAAACCCCTCGACACCCAATTGCTCTGCTTCGGCAACATACTGCTTCAGCGTTTCGCCGGAGGAAAAATCGCCGGGTCTTGTAAAAGTGGGTAACCGGAGGCCGAGCTTCATCAGTGACCACCTTCGGGAAGCTTCGCCAATCCTTCGGTTTTTATCTGTTTGGTCGGCGGCGGCGTCATCCTGCTACGGCCCACTCTAACCGCTCCGTCGATCATCACCATCGCTATGCCGGGGATGTCTCCGAGCTTGAAGGCCTCCAACGCGTCTTTTCCAACCGAGCCGTAGGGAGCGTCCATCACAACGAGGTCTGCGGGCCTGCCGGGCTCGAGCAACCCCTCCTTTAGCCCAAAGGCCTCGGCAGTGTTTCCAGTCGCGGCGCAGACCACTTTTTCAGCGGCGACTTCTGTATTCGAAGCGATGAAGGAAATAGTTCTGATCAGACCGAGCGGTATAACACCGGTTCCAGAAGGCGAATCCGTCCCCAGTATCAGCCGCTTCAGCTCTTTTCTCGAATCAAGAAACCTGACCGTTTCCACCATCGATTTGAAGTTACCGCATTGAACGACTTCGATGGCTGATTTAGTGTTTTCAATTATTTTTCGGATGTCTGAAATTGACGGCGACGTGGGGCCGCCGTTGATGTGTGAAACCACGTCAGGCTGGACTTTGAGGACGACCTCGGCGTTGACTATCGTGCTTCCAGGAATCGAGGCCCCGCCGGTGTGAATGACTGCTTTCATGCCGTGTTTCTGGGCTATGCGAACAAGACGGGCCGCTTCATCCGGGTCTTGGACGGATCCCAACCCAACTTCGCCGACTAGCCAAACACCCTGTTTGACAACTTCTTCAAAATCAGTTTCAACCAACCCCTTCTCAAGTAAAAGCGCGCCTGCGTGGATTTTAGCACCCAGAGGGCGTAGGTTTTTGAAGGTTTTGTGCGCCAACACGGCGAGGGCTTTGGCGGCTTCCTTATCGCCCCGCGGCCTTCCCGGCAGATGAACTTCTCCCGCGGAGACGAAAGTGGTTACCCCTCCGTTGACGTATGATTCGATGAAACCGACTGTGTTTTGCCGTGGAGTGAAGTCACCGAACACTGGATGGACATGCGAATCAAAAAGACCCGGTGTAACCGTCATTTGGTTGACGTCGAAAACTCCTTCCGCTTCTTTCGTGATATTCCAGCCGATTTCCTCGATGACGCCTTCCCTGATGTAGATGCTATCGCCATCTGCGAAAGGTTTTTCGATGTTCCCCGAGATTATTCTACCCACGTTCTTGATCAGAATAGTTTTCACGAAGTTTTTCGCAAAGTCCTTCTTTTTATTCTTTGTTGAGCAGTCTCCACAGCAGATGAGATGAGATGTGTGAGTTGGTCATCCTCTTTCCCAAAGCGTTTTCTACGGCGTTTGCGATGGCGGCTGCCACCGGTATTGCGGGGCCTTCTCCCATCCCCTTTGAACCGAGCTCGGAAAAAAGCGACGGTGTTTCGAGGTGGTCAACAATTATTTCAGGTGTTTCTACGCTGGTGGGTAATAGGTAGTCGCTGAATGATGATGTTAGCAATACTCCGTCGCTGTCGTAGACTATGTTTTCATACAAGGTTGCGCCAATTCCCTGCACGACGCCGCCGATTATCTGGCCTTCCACGATGGATTTGTTGAGGATTTTGCCGCAGTCGTGGACAGCGACGTACCTGATTACCTTGATGTTTCCCGTTTCGGGGTCGATTTGTACCACGGCAACGTGAGCCGAATTACCGTAGGTCGCGGACATGTTGATTTCGCCGGGCTGTCCTGTGTTGAATGACGGAAAATCGTAGAAATGTTCGGCCTGTAGGCTTTGGTGTTTTTTCGTCCGGACGCTGTCTCTGTAAGCTTTGGCGGCAAGCTTTTCGAAGCTCATCGAGACCGCCGTCCCTTTCACGGCGACTTCGCCGTCCCTGATTTCAAGGTCGTCAACCGATGTTTCAAAGAGCTCCGCCGCCACCGTCAGAATCTTCTGTTTGAGGTCTTCTGACGCTTTTTTGACGGCGGCAGCGGTCATGACGCTGAATCGGCTGGCCCACGTTCCGCCGTAAGGGCTTGGATAAACCATTTCCGAGTCGCCGAAGATGACTCGCACTTTTTCCGGCCTTGCGCCGAGGACTTCGCAGACGATTTGCGTGAGTACCGTTTCATGTCCATGGCCTTGTGGAATCGACGCGGCGTAGACGGTTACGTGCCCAGATTCTTCAAGCCTGACAACCGCTCCTTCTCCGGAGCCGGATGTTTCAAGCTCGGGGAAAAGAAGCTTGTTACGGGCGAGGTTTGTTACGGCGGGTTCGACGACGCAGGCCACGCCGACGCCCGTGTATGGTTTATTTGCGAATTTTTCCGGCTCAGCCAGACGCCACGCTTTCTCCAACACGGCGCCGTAGTCTCCGCCGTCGTAGATGCTTCCAAACGGTGTGCGGTAAGGCTGTTTATCCGAGGTTATGATGTTCTTTAGCCGGATTTCCACGGGGGAGATTCCGATTTTCTTCGCGGCGATGTCCATCATTCTTTCGAGGACGAAATAGGCTTGCTGGCATCCGTAGCCTCGGACCGGGCCTGTCGGGCATTTGTTGGTGAAGACGACTGTTATTTTGGTTTCAACGTTTTTGACGTCATAGCATCCAAGATAGGTCATCAGAGACCTGATGACGCCCCCCGGGTCGGGAAGACGCGCATAAGCTCCCAGGTCTTCGATGAACTGGGCTCGATAAGCCGTTATTTTCCCATCCCTTGTCAGGGCCATTTCCGCGGATGTGATTCGGTTGGAATTTTGGGCCATCGCGGTCAGATGTTCCCGCCGTGTTTCAACCCATTTCACTGGCCTTTTCAATGACAGCGCCGCGAAACAGGTGAGGAAAACATACGGATACATCATGATTTTGACCCCGAAACCGCCGCCGATGTCTTTTTCCACGAATCTGATCCGTTCCGGCGTCATCCCCAGCGATTCCGCCACAAACCTCCTGAACAGAAGAGGTGTTTGCTGGTTGTCGTAGACGGTAAGGCGGCCGTCTTTCTCGGGGACGGCGATGACACCACATGTCTCGATTGGTGCGGCCGCGTATCTTTCGAAAGTGAATTTTTCAGAAATTGTTTCGTAAGCTTCGTCGAAGGCCTTGTCCACTTCGCCGAACCGGAAAGTCTTCTCCAGTAGTTTATTGGTGCCGATGCTTTCGTGGATGACGGTGGATGAATTCAACGCGTCTTCGGGTTCAACGACGGCTTGAAGGGGCTCGTATTCAACGGCCACCTCTTCGGATGCGTCCACGGCTTCTTCCCGCGTTTCGGCAAGCACCATCGCAACCGGCTCCCCGAAGAAACAGGCTTTTTCCACCGCCATGCCGTAGTAGGGGACGTTTTTCACAAGCGTGTAGAGCGGCTTGCATTTTGAGGCCACGGCTCTGCCGTCTATTACCGCCGTCCTCTTCAGCGAAGGAGGGATGTTTATCGATTTGATGCGTGCGTGGGCGTAGGGGCTTCTCACGAATACGAGATGTAACATTTTGGGGAAGGAGAGGTCGTCTACGTAGACCGCTTCCCCCCGTAGGAAACGCGGGTCTTCAACCCTTTTGGAAAGCATCAACGGTTTGGCGGTTTTCAGGCGGCTTTTAAACCGTTTCTAACCTCTGGCCGCCGGTGTTCGGGTCTCTGGACTTATTATCTGCCCGTCGCCAAAGGTTGTCGTGGTGAAAAAGTTGGAGAAACAGTCGGTTGCGTTGCTCAGCGTTTCGCTGGCTGCGGTCGTATTGGCCGCTGCGTTGGCTTTAGTTGCGTTGGGAGCGGGTAGAACATCTCAAATTTTGAACGTCAACACGGACAACTCTCAAACTAACGGGCCAGTGTTGTCCATTACGGGAGTAGCAGAGACGACTTTCGCACCGGACACGATCGTCATGAGCTTCACGGTCGAAGAAAAAGCTCCATCACCCGCCGAAGCCTTGTCCAAGCTTACCGCGGCAGCGAACAACGTCGTTTCAGCGGTGCTCCGCCTCGGCATCAGCCAAGACGACGTTAGAACAACCGCCATAAACATCTACCCAGAATACGTCTACAGGGAAAAAGAACCACCGCTGATCGTCGGATACATAGCATCGTATTCGATTGAAGTCAAAACCCGTCGAATCGCCGACGCAGGCGTCATCATCGAATCGGCCGTTAACGCCGGCGCCGATTACCTCAGCGGTGTCTACTTCATCTCCTCTCCGGAACTGCTTAACAAGGTCTACAAACAGCTTCTCGCCGCCGCCGTAACCGATGCGGAGTCTAAGGCCGACGCCCTTCTGGCGCCGCTGAACATGAAACGCGTCGCAGTCAAATCAGTCTCGATATCCGATTCACCGCCGTTTCCCGTCCACAAGGCCGCGGAAGCACGCGCCACAGGCCCGCCGATAATGCCCGGCACAACCACCTACACAGTTTCCGTCCACATAACCTACCAGATCGCACCACGGTAAACGTCCAACTAACTTTTTTTCTACCCTTTTTCATCGAGTTTCATGGCGAAGATTTTCTACGTCGCTCAAGGGGCCGCGGCTGGGTTCTTCTTTGGGACGGCGTCGATTTTTGTACGTTTTCTTCATGGGCTGGACGCCTTCACCATCGTTGTTTTCCGCGTTCTGGTCGCGGCTGTTTTCCTCTGGCTCGTCGGCTTTGTTTTTTTCCGGCGCGAATTATCCGCTGTATTGAGACGTTTCAGCCGCGAACTGCCACTGCTGGGGTTTCTCCTCGGCCTCCATCTGATTTTCTTCGTCCTCGGCGTGCAGAACACGTCCGTCGTCAACGCCACAACGCTTGTCAACACAACCCCCGCCATGGCCCTCGCAATCGGATGGGGCCTTGGATGGATAAAGCCCTCGAACATCAACATCATAGGTTTGCTTCTCGCAGTAGCCGGCTCAGCGTCGATGACTTTCGGCCAATTCTCACTTCAATCACCCAACTTAGTCGGCGACCTTTACGCAGTCCTCGGCGCCTTGTTCTGGGCTTTATACCTCGTCTTCGGCAAAAAAGTGAGAGAAGCAGCGAACATCTTCGCCGTCCTCGGGCCATTATACACTTTTACGGCCCTTCCAGCTTTGTCTGCCGCCTACGTTCTCGGCCCGGGGTTGTCAACCCCAAGAACCGAACAGCTTTTCGCCCTTTTTGGGCTGGCTATTTTTCCAACCGTTCTCGGCCACGGCCTCCAGTTTTCCAGCCTCCGCGGACTTCATCCCTATCAAGCATCTTCCCTCGCCCTCCTCGAACCGATCGTCGCAACCGCGTTAGCGGCAGTCCTACTTTATGAAATCGCCGACCCCATCACCTACGTCAGCGCGGCGGCCGTGATAACGGGAATCTACCTCGTCATCAGATAATCGAGCAGAATTTTGGAAGCCGCCGCGTCTTGGACGGCGAGGCCCACGCTTTTGAAAACAGTAACTTCTTTTTCGTCGGTTCTTCCGGGCTTAAGCCCGGCAACCAACTCACCAATCTCCGCGTAAATGTCTTCAAACTTCATCAACCCCAGCTCTATCGGCTTTAGAACGTCGCCAGCCTCCTCTTTCACAGCTTCCCGCGAATCGACGACAAGCTTCGACCGCGCCGTCAATCTGGGGTCGATTTCCACCATCTCCGGCGTGTAGCCGCCTATCGCAGAGATGTGTGTACCCTCCCGCACCCAATTCGAATGAACCACCGGCGTCTTCGAAGTAGTTACGGTTATGACGACGTCGGATTTTCGGACAAGTTCTTCAGCGGAAGATGATGGTTTGACGTCAAACCCATGACGGCCCATTTCATCCACAAAATCTCTCATTCGCCGGTGGTCGATGTCGTAGACCGTGAATTCTGTCCCCGGAAAATTGGCGGCCGTCACCCGGAGCTGCCACCGTGCTTGGTAGCCAGTTCCGATGATGCCAATTTTTGTGAAGTTTTTCCGGGCGAGATGCTTGATTGATACCGCCGTCGCGGCTGCCGTCCGCAAGCCGGTCAGAGCCCGCGCCTCCGCCACTATCTTAGGGATTCCTGTCTCGGCGTCAAGCACTACTATGGTGGCGTTGATTGTGGGCAGGCCTTTTTCGATGTTTCCGGGGTAGACTGTGACGAGTTTGATGCTGAAGATGTTCATCTCCGGCACGAGGCACGGCATCATCAAGATGTCGCCTCTTTCACGGGCTTCAACCCTCGACCGCACCGGCATTACAACCCGCCCGAGGCTGTAGAGCATGTAAGCCTTTTCAACAGCATCGACAACCTTCACCGGGTCGAGAAGCTCCGCCACATCACTATCCGTCAAAAACCTCATAACACAAGATCATCAAACATTTCGTTTATACTTTTGTTGTCGCCATATCCATAAATTTGTTCATAGACATCGATGGCCGTGGTCAGCCGGTCCGGCGTCCTACTGCTCGTAGCTGCCCTTCTTCTCATCCAACCTGTTCAAATCCCAACGGATGAAGTTGTGGACGCCGTCATCGAACACGGACCCAACGACCTCTTTTTACGCGACATCAAAGCAGTCCAAGTCGTCGAAGGCCTTTCCACCGCAAAAATTTCAACACATCAAATCAAACATTTACAACAACTAGGCCACTCTGTCTACAGGCCCCGAACATACAAGCCCCTCCTCGACGTAAGCATCGCGGAAATTGGGATACCAGAAATTAGCAACATCACGGGAATCAACGTTCCAAGCGTCGACGGCCGCGGAGTGTTGATAGCGGTAGTTGACACGGGCGTTGATTACACCCATCCCGCCTTCATGACGCCGGACGGGCGCTCGCGCATTCTCTACATCTGGGACCAGACCGTTGGCGGCAAGCCGCCAACCGAGTTTGGCTACGGATATGAATGTGTCGGAGAAGAGATTCGGCTTGGCACCTGTCCGCAGAGGGACACGGTCGGGCATGGGACTATAGTGGCTTCGGTTGCGGCGGGAGGAATTTACGGGGACTGGCGGTTGAGGGGTGTCGCTCCAGGCGCCGAGTTGATCGTTGTGAAGACCGGTGGCCCCGCATGCGGTGGCCGGCGATGGTTTTTCAACGAAAAAGGATTGCTGGACGGTATTGCTTACGCGGTTACTAAATCCTTTGAGCTGAACAGAAGGTTGGTCGTCGTGCTAAGCCTCGGAACCGACATCGGAGCTCATGACGGGAGCACTCCTATGGAAAAAGCTCTTGAAAAATGGGCTGAACGCGGTGTGTTGTTCGTCGTCGCCGCCGGCAACTCCGCCAACGACTCGAGACACGTCGAGGGCACCCTAACCTCAGACGAAGAGCTCGTACTCCGCTGGACCATCCCATCGGAGACAACATCCGTAAGCATCTCGTTCGTAACACATCCGAAAAACCGACTCCAAATCAAGGTAACGAATCCTGTCGGCACCATCATAGATGTTCCCGTCAACGGTTCAAAAACCACCGGACGAATCAAGGTCGAGTCATCCGAAACATCGAGCGGGCTGCTGAAGGAGGTTTTGGTTGAAGTTTCGTCCGATGAGCTTCCACCCGGAATTTGGCGTCTTACGATAAAGCCGCTACAAGTGGTCGACGGAAGATGGCACGCATGGATACAGTCCGACACATGCGACGAAGAATCAGAGTCGTTCATCGCATCATCAGGCTATGAAATAACGCCAGCATACACCGTAACAATTCCCGGAACGGCCAAGAAAGTTCTGACCGTGGGTGCCTACACGACAAAAACCCGTTGGACGGCTTCGGGACAGACGTGGAACGTGTTCGGCGAGGTCGGGCGAATAGAGTTCTACAGCGGCAGAGGCCCCACCAGCGACGGCAGAGTTAAGCCAGACGTGACCGCTCCAGGCGGAATCGTCGTGGGCGCACGTTCTAAGGATGCGCCGACGCAGAGTTTCAGCCCCGGCAGCCTCTACGCGGTTAGCAGGGGGACAAGTATGGCCGCTCCCCACGTCGCTGGCGTCGCTGCACTGATTCTACAGCTCGGCCCCAGTTTGACGGTCGATCAAGTCATAGCTTTGGTGAAAGGAAACGCGAGAACCGATGACTTCACGGGCGATATAGGGGAGAACGGCTCAAACGTCTGGGGATGGGGGAAGGTTAACGCCGCGGTCGCGGTCGTCTTCGAAGCTGAGTTGAACGGCAAAGTTTCCGAAGCGAAGCCGACGATCTACCTCAACGGAACCGCCCTAACAACCTTAACATCACCGATGACCGTCAAAATAGTCCTACTCAAAAACACCGTAACGAACATCACAGTATCGACAACATACACGTACAATTCGACCACATATCTCGCGGAACCTCAGACAGCTTTCGTAACCGCGGGAACGGCGAAAAGAAGATTCACGATATCAGCGTTCCACAGAATCACGATAATCCACCCCAACGGCACAACGTTGTCATCCACTTGGGAAAAGGAAGGAGACGTGATAGACCTTGGCGGCAAGTTCGCGGGCCCGAAAATCGGCGGAGAAGTTGTCGGCTACGTTGACGAACGGGGAGTCAGATATTCTGGAAAACTTCTGGAAGTGACGAGGCCAATGCAGTTGGTCCTCGTTCTGGAGGAATGGAATATCCTCGTTCCCATTATCGGCGCATTAGTAACAATAGCCTCTTCGGCGGCGTTAGTTATCCTGCTCGTCAGGTTAAGGCCGCGGAAATCCCTGCGAAAGGAAAAAAGGTACGAGGCCTTCGCTGACAACACACCTGCCTGATTCGTCCACGTCGGAGATGACGAAAAGCGGGTGGTAATTGTTTGCGGGAACTTTGCTCGGTCTCGGATGGCCTGCAAAAGCAAGGTCGACGATGACGTAGCAGGCGGTTACCCTGGTTCCACATCCGTTCAGCAGCTCTACCGCAGTGTTAATCGTCGTCGAAGTTCGTCTAACGTCGTCAACCAAAATTACGTCTCTAAACTTTGACGCCACGGATTTGTCGACATGGAGCGTGATCGGTTTGTTTTCCGTAACCGATATTCCTTCGGCCGTCACAGGCTGTTCGAAGACCAGTTTGGCGGCTTTGTGTATCGAGAAGTAGGGGACGCCCAGTTCGTAGGATATTGCGAACCCGTATTTGGCGCCTGATGTTTCGATTGACGCGACCGCTTGAGCCGCGTAACCCTGTAGGCCAGCGTGTTGCTTGACCAGTTTTGCGATTGCTTGGTAGATTTTGGGGTCGTGAACGATGTTGAGCCAGCTTATACGGAGAATTCTTTTTCCGCCTACTGGGATGACTTGGACTGATTTACCGGTTCGAAGGCCTTCAAG
>JANWZT010000035.1:0-234 GCA_025054515.1 Candidatus Caldarchaeum sp. | reverse complement strand
CTCCGGCAAGGGGAAACAGCGCTAACATGATGAAGACGGGGTCGTAGCCGAAACTGTCGGCGGCGGCTCCGACGAACGGGACGGCGAGGTTGGCTACTCCGAAGGTGAATCCGTACATCAATGCGGACGCCATGCCGAGGTTTTTGGGCATTATGTCGTGGGACAGGGCGACGAGGATTGGATGTGCTCCGAAGAGACCGACGCCGATTAACGGGAAAGTCAAAAGAGCGTATT
>JANWZT010000034.1 GCA_025054515.1 Candidatus Caldarchaeum sp. | reverse complement strand
GTCAAAAGTTTGGACAAATGGATGTCGATTCTGAAACCCCAGAAGAAGAGGAGCAGCCCGAGGAACAGCAGGAGGATGGATGGTTGGGCGAGGCCGAAGGAGCTGAGCAAAGCGGATAATGCGATAAAGCCGCCGGGTATGCCTATGAGAAATTTTGCGTAACGTGGGTCGGTTATGCCTAGACGCAAATACTTGCCTAATATCAGCCACGACTGCTCAACGGTTTGACTCTGCCTGACCGTTACACGTTGAACCGAAACGATGGCGAGTTGTGAAGAAATCACGGGTGTCACGAGGGCGTCCGTCTCTCCGTCGCTGACGAACACGCACCTTTGGGCCGGATAACTTTCCAAAACTTCGCGCAACTGGTTGAAAACATTCATGTCAGCTTCTATCCCTTCCTTGGCCGAGCCCGTGAGGGTAACGACTTCAAGCCGTTCGTTCTGTCCTTTTCGCATCATTTCGTCATATAATTTGACCGCGTAGAAAATGGCGTTGGCGTCCGGGTCTTCGGGGTCGGCTAAAGCAAGCTTCACAGCGGCGTCTAAATTCTCCTGCCTACCGACGACCGGGCCTTTGACACCAGCCTTCTGACCCAAGTCGTCGTCACGGTCAACGACCAATATCAGCATACCGCTGCTTTCGTCGGCCATCTACCCACCTACATCCAGCAACTGAATCATTTAATCTTAAAGCAAGATGATGCAACCCTTATATTAGTCGAGGTACGTCGAATCTCGAAAAGAATGAATATCGTCGGCGGCATAGGGTACATCCTTTCTTTGATTCCGTTTTTGAACATCTTTTCACCTATTTTGACGGGTGTGGCTTGGTTTCAAGCCGGTTCGAGAACGGGTCAGACGCTGTTCCGGGTGACTGGAATTTTGATGATCGTCTCGTTTTTACTGGGGATGGGCTTGCTGGCGGTGTTGCTCGGGACAATTTTTTCAGCCATAGCGGCTTTCCCTTCTTTTCTGGCGGGCGCGGAGTTGAGTGAGGAAATTGTCCCCGCTTTGATTTCGAATTTTGCCGGTGCTTTGGCCGGGATCGTGGTCGCCGCCTTGGCTCTTGGAGCGGTCGGAATAGCCGTATTCTTTACGGAGCTGGTTTCGCATTTTAGAGCGGCCAAAATTTTCAACTCGGCCTGGTTCAGCAGGGCTGCTTGGATGCGGATATTGACCATCGTGGTCGTGGTTGTTTTCATCGTCGGCTTGGTGGTGTTAGGTCTGATCAGTCCCTCAGCTTTGATGGCAGACGGTGCCGACTTCATGGGTGGAACAGTTCTGCTGTTGATTTTACCAGCCATCATCACTGGCCTGCTTGCCAACGTCTTCTCCGCCGTGGCCTTTTTCACCGCCGAAACACCGCCCAAACCGGCTTAGTTGCGTTTTTTACCCACTTCTTCCATCCAAAGGCAGAATGACGCAGGTTTTCCACTGGCTCGAGAAAGCGGTCTTGGCGGCGTTGACTCGGTTGGGTGGAAGGGGCTCATACGAAAAAATAGCCGAAGAGGTGGCGGAAGTTTTACGCGCATCTGGCTCCGAATGGCGTGTTGACCGGGAATCACGCATTTCTTCGGTCGCGAAAGCATGCGGCTGGCTCCGGGATAAAGGGTTGGTGACGGTCGAAGAAGCGGGGAAAGAGAGATTTGTGGCCTTGGATTCGGAGGGCATCGAATACGCTGTCAACGGTCTTCCCGAAAGGAAGGTGGTGAATCATCTGCAGATGAAAGGTGAAGCAACAGTGGAGGAAATCAGCGCTTTGCCGAGGTCTGAGATTGGGTTGATGTGGGCCCGGAGGCGGGGATGGGTTGATTTTGTGAAGAAAAATTCCACAACCTTCGTGATACTCAAAGAAAATGTTCCAGACAAAACCGATGTGGAAAAGTTTCTGGAATCGCTGTATACCAGCCCCGACGCAGAAATTCCCGAATCAAGTGTACCACAGGCCGTGTTGGAAGAGCTGCTCCGTCGACAGAAAATCGTCAAAATTACTGAGAAAACCATGAAAACTGTTTCTCTAACTGATTCAGGTCGGCAAGCGGCTGCACAGCTGACCGAAGTAGTTCCCGAAGTTACACGTCTCACTCCAGAACTGCTTCGTTCGGGCGCGTGGCGTCAAGTCGTTCTAAGTAAATACGATGTTAAAGCGCCGACTCCTCCGGTTTTTGCGGCGAAAAGACATCCACTCAGCGAGGTGATCAGGATGGTAAAGCAGGCCTACGTGGAGATGGGGTTTGAGGAGATTGAAGGCCCAATCGTTGAGCTTGCTTTCTGGAACTTTGACGCCCTTTTCCAGCCTCAGGACCATCCTGCCCGGGAAATGCAGGATACTTTTTACCTTCTCGAACCCGCTGCCGGAGATGTTCCGGTCGAACACGTCGAAGCCGTGAAAGCTGTTCATGAGACCGGCGGCGACACTGGGTCGAAGGGATGGCGTTACAAATGGTCGGTCGAAGAAGCCCGGAAGCTCCTCCTCAGAACGCATACGACAGCCACCACCATACGACATTTGGCAAAAGTCAAAAAACCTCCAGTCAAAGTTTTCTGCGTCGACAGAATTTTCCGCAACGAAAAAGTCGACTGGAAACATTTAGCGGAATTTCATCAGATAGAGGGAATCGTTGTCGAAAAAACCGCTAACCTCCGGATGTTGATGGGTGTGTTGAAGGATTTTTACGCCCGGCTCGGGTTGAAGGAGGTAAGGTTTAGGCCGAGCTTTTTCCCTTACACTGAGCCTTCGATGGAGGTCGAGGTGAAGCTTGGCGGGAAATGGCTTGAGCTCGGTGGTTCGGGAATTTTCAGGCCAGAAACAACATATCCTTTTGGTGTTAGAGACCCTGTTCTGGCTTGGGGCCTTGGGCTGGAGAGGCTGGCGATGGTCATCTACGGGCTTGAAGATATTCGGGCCTTCCATCTCAACGACTTGGCTTGGCTTCGAACCGCTTCTCCGATGAAAGTACTGGCTGCTGCCGGAGGATTTTAAGCATGCCGGTCGTCAACGTTAGGGTTGAGAAGCTCCGGAAGCTTCTGGGCCTCGACATCCCCTATGATGAGCTTGTCGAGCATATTGCCTCCCTCGGCATGAGCGTCGAAGAAGCCGACAACGTGCTCAAAGTCGAATACAACCCCAACAGACCCGACTTCTCCAGCGTCTACGGCATCGCACGGGCCTTGAAAACCTACCTCGGCATCCGAACAGGCCTGCCCAAACACCGAATCATGGAATCCGATGTCAAAATGCTGGTCGACAAGAGCGTTGAACAGGTCAGGCCATTCATCGCATGCGCCGTCGTGAAGGGATTACGGCTTGAAGAACAAGACCTTGTCGAGATCATCGCGATGCAGGAGGACCTCCACTGGGTATTGGGCAGGAACCGGCGGAAGGTAGCTATCGGTTTACACGACATGTCAGCCATCGTTCCACCTTTCATCTACAAGGCGGTTGGTTTCGATGAAGTGCGTTTCGTGCCCCTGAAAGATTACAGGGCCATGACGCCGGGCGAGGTATTGGTCAAAAGCGAAATAGGCCGGAAGCACGCGTGGCTTCTACAAAACGCGGCGATGGCCCCAGTAATCGTCGACGCCCGCGGCGAGGTTTTCTCCATGCCTCCCATCGTCAACGCATCCATTACGGAGCTTTCCCCAGGCCGCCGTGATGTTTTCATCGACGTGACGGGAACGGAAGAGGACAAAGTCAACCAAGCCCTCAACATCCTATCCGCTGCACTGGCCGAAGCCGGCGGAAAAGTCCATCGGGTACGAGTCGTTTACGGCCGGAAAACCGTGTACACTCCCAACATGAAACCCGGAAAGATGACCCTTGATGTCGATCTCGCGTCTAAGCTCACAGGCCTACGTCTTACCCCGAACAAAGCTGCATCTCTTCTGCGGAGGATGGGGATGGATGCGAAAGCAGTGGGTCAGAAGCTTGTCGTCAGATATCCGCCCTACCGTGTCGACATTCTTCATCCAGTCGACTTGGTCGAAGACATTTCCATCGCCTACGGCTACAACCGCATGACACCTGAAAAACCTCTTTCAAACACTTACGGCAGCCTCCTCCCAATAACCACCATAACTGAACTCATGTCGCAACTGATGATAGGCATGGGCTACACAGAGGTCCATAACCTCGTCCTTACGAATGAGGAAACCCACTATACCGCGATGGAAGTTGAGGAAAACAGTCACGTTCGCCTGGCAAACCCGGCGACCAAAGAATACACGATGCTCCGCACGTCGTTGATTCCGTCGATTCTTTCAACGCTTGCCTTCAACAAAGACAACCTCTATCCTCAGAAAATCTACGAAATAGGCGATGTAGTCATCATAGACCAAACAGCTGCTGAAAGAACTGTGAGAGAAAAACATCTGGCGGCCGCTACAGCCCATAGCGATGCAACCTACTCCGAAATAAAAAGCACGGTCGACGAGCTTTTCAAACAACTATTGCTAAGCTTAGACTATCGAATCGAGGAGAACAAGACATTCATATCGGGTAGGTGCGCGGCCATCTACGTTAATGACACCCGAGCCGGATTCTGCGGCGAAATATCGCCGAAGGTTCTGGAAAACATCGGCCTCCGAATGCCGGTAGCCGCCTTTGAAATCAACATTGACAAAATCATCCCACGTCAAAGATAAATCAACGAATCACGTATTCTTAGACGCCCCCATCACCCCTTAAGCTCCGCACGAGATACGGTGAACCACCCGTCGATGAAGCGGTGAGTTAGTGATGGGGGATAACAAGCCGAAAACAACCGCCTTCTCCGCGATAAAAAACATCACAGACGTGAAAACCCAGTTTTCCACCCGCGTTGAATCACTTTAATATCTTTCGACAGGCATGTTGTCGTCATGAAACTGGTCTCTTTCTCTTCCGACCACTTGACGAAAATCGGTCTGGTGACTGAATATGGGATTCTCGACCTGCCCGCTGTCTACGGGCTGGTTTACGGGGACGAAACCGTTCCCAGTTGGCTGACTTCGATGAGAAGCCTGCTTTCCGCCGGAGAAGACGGAATGAATTTCGTGGCCAAACTCGAGAAAGAGGCACGGTCTTTCGGCTTGGACAAACGCCTTTACCGAAGCCTGTCAGCAACCGCCCTGAAGCCGCCGGTGCCCGATGCGAGAAAAATTCTGTGTGTAGCCGCAAACTACGTTGCGCACAGCGAAGAGATGAAGATGAAAGTTCCGGAAAAGCCGTACTTTTTCACAAAATTCGCCAACACACTCGTAGGCCATGAAGGCGAAATAATAATTCCCAAGTCATCCCATCAGGTTGACTATGAGATTGAACTGGCTGTAGTCATCGGGAAACGCGGAAAATACATCGACAGAAGAAAGGCCTACGACTACGTGGCTGGCTACACGGTGTTCAACGACGTCAGCTTCAGGGACAAACAGTTTCCACCGGGTTGGCCGCAACAGTTGAACCCTTTTGGTCAAAACTGGGTTCTGGGGAAAGGCCTCGACAACGCGGCGCCCTGCGGGCCCTACCTTGTAACGAAAGATGAAATTGGCTCGCCTTATCCTCTTCAGCTCATCCTGAAGGTAAACGGCGAAGTTCGGCAGAATGGTTCGACGAAAGACATGTATTTCAAAATCGATGAGCTGGTTGAATACGTTTCCGACGGTTTAACTCTTGAGCCCGGCGACATCATCGCGACTGGCACGCCTCCCGGTGTGGCGGCTGCTGGTGGCGGAAGGTTTCTCAACGAAGGAGATGTCGTGGAAGCTGAAATAGAGAAAATCGGTTTGCTCCGTAACACGGTTGTCAGAGACAGGTATTGATGCTACGGCCTTGTTTCGAGCCTTAGTGGTATCTGGAGAGTTTGGTTGTTTCGGACGATTGTGAGGTTGATGGTTTGTCCAGGTGATGTTTTTTCTTCAAGGTAGGTGATAAGGTCGTCGATGCTGTTGATGGGCTGGTTGTCGATGGCGACTATGACGTCTCCTCCGACCCTTACAGGTATTCCGTTGACCACGACGTTTCGGGTTCCGCCTCTCAGCCCCGCTTTCTGCGCTGGGCTGTTCTGAACCACCTCCGATATCAGCACACCTTTTTTGACCGCGTATCCTCCGGCCGCGGCGATGTCCATGTCAAGGGTTATCCCGCTGACGCCCATCCAGCTCCTTTGGTAACTTCCTTTCTCGATGAGTGAAGGAACTACACGGGCCACGATGGAAGACGGGACGGCGTAACCGATTCCGACGCCTGTTGCTTCGATGGCTGTGTTGACGCCCACGACTTCTCCCTGCAGGTTGAGGAGAGGGCCTCCTGAGTTGCCCGGGTTAATGGCCGCGTCAGTTTGAATGACTCCCGGAATGGAGTATCCCCTTCCGGTCGGAAGAAGTCGGCCTTTCTGGCTGACGACCCCTGTTGTCAAGGTTCCTTCAAGGCCGAAGGGATTGCCGATGGCTATGACTTCTTCGCCGATTTTGAGGGCTGTGGAGTTTCCAAGTTTGAGGGGTTTCAAGCCCGATGGCGGGTTTTCGATTCTAATGACGGCGAGGTCGCTGTCGATGTCGGTTCCCACGACCTTCGCGGCATACATGTCGCCGTTGGCGAAGACAACCCTAATCGACGTGGCTCCACGGATGACGTGGTAGTTGGTTATGATATGCCCTCTTGTATCGTAGACGAAGCCCGACCCAAGACCTTGTCCCCCCGTCGTAAACACCCGTATGAGCACAACCGAATCTTTTACCGCCTCATAGATTTCGGAATAGCTGGCACGTGCTGCTTGAACGGTTACAACGGTTGATACGTAGGAGACCTGCGTGACGGTTCTTTCCACTGTTACAGGAGTCATCGTTGAAAGGATTTGCCGAATCTGCAAACTCTCCTCTCTGATGCCGTTTAGGAAGAAGAAATTTAGGCCCGTCAAAATGATGAGGATGGCGAAGACTGCTCCGAGGGCCTTGCGTGAGGCCATGTCTCAAGTCTGTGGCGGCTGGTATTATATCTGATGCATGAATCCTCCTTTTTGTTAACGGCTAAATAGACAGGTGAAACGTCTGGCTCCGGTGTGTGGGTTGCGTTTTGAGACTCCGAGGGGTATGGACGACCTCTTGCCTGAAGAATTCGCCGTCAAGCAGCGGATAGTCGACGTGATAAGGGAGGTGTATCGGCTCTATGGGTACGAGGAGGTGGAAACACCCACTTTGGAATATCTGGAGCTTTTTGAGGCCAAGTCGGGTGAGGAGATCAGACATCGTATGTTTGTTTTCAACGACCCGCATGGCCGAAAGCTCGTTCTCAGGCCCGAGGTAACGGCCTCAATCGCGAGGCTGGTGGCTTCTAAGCTTTCGAGGAAGGCTCTCCCGCTTCGCCTCGGATACATCGCCGACTGCTACCGCTATGACGAGCCGCAGTGGGGGAGAAGGAGACGGTTTTGGCAGGGAGGCCTCGAGCTTCTGGGAAGCAGAGACCCGACGAGCGACGTCGAAATCCTGGTTGCCAGCAGAGATGTCTTCAACAAGCTCGGAATCAGGGACTACAGCTTCAAAATCGGACATGTCGGCATTCTCCGCGGCTTGATGGACAAAGTCGACCAGAAAATTCAGGACAGCATCCTCTCTTACATAGACAGGAAAATGCAGAAAGAAGCATTCGCCCTCGCGGAACAGCATGTCGAGCCCGAAACGTTGGAGACCATGCAGCGATTAACCGAGATGAAAGGGAGCCGAGAAATCGTGTCAAAAGCGTCAGACCTGCTGACGCCGTGGGAAAAGGCCCGCCAGTCGTTGGAAAACCTTTCCACCATTCTTGACATTTTTTTTGAAATCGACCAAGACATCCATCTCGAGGTTGACCTCGGGTTCGCCCGCGGCCTCGAATACTACACGGGGATGATTTTCGAACAGAAGATTGTCGATGAGCCGCTTTCTTTCAACGGCGGCGGAAGATATGATGGGTTGGTTGAGCTTTTCGGCGGCCAGCCCACGCCGGCTGTCGGATGTTCGATCGGCATCACGAGGATTCAGATGTTTTTGATGAAGAAAAAAACCGTTGAATATCTTGAGACTCCGTCGGTTGTGTTGGCGGTCGTGGGTGGAAGGGCCGCGGGCTATGGTTTACGTGTTGCCGACGCTTTCCGTAGTAGGGGGGCGGCCGTCGCCGTCGACGTCGTCCGGCGAAGGCTTTCCGACGTCATCGAAAACGCTGTCAACAAAGGCGCCAAATACCTCGTCATAGTCGGAGATAACGAGATGAAGGATAACAAGGTTACTGTCCGCGACTTGGTCGCTAAAACCCAGTTTACCGGCACTTTGGAGGAGGTTTTCGGCTTTTTGAAAATGTGATGGTTTTGCTACCGATATTGCTCGAAGCCGCCGTCGTCATCGCCCTCGCCGGCGTAGTTGCATTGGCAGGTCGTTTCCTCGACTTCAAAGGAGTGACGGCGGCGGTTTTCGTCGGATACGTGATATACGTGTTGGGCGGACGCATCCATTTTCTACTGCTTCTTGTCTTCTTCGTGGTGGCTGGATTCACGACCCGTTACCGCTACCGGGAAAAATACGGCGAATTCGGAAGAGGGGTTCGGACGTGGACTAACGTCCTTTCCAACGGCTCCGCCGCGGCCCTTCTCGCCGCTGCCGGTTACTTTCTCGACAACCCTTCCTCTTCGTTTGTGATGTTCGTAGGAGCTATTTCCTCAGTCTTCGCCGATACGATGTCAACTGAAATCGGCCTCCTCTCCAAAAAGCCTCCCCGCATGATCACTACGTTGAAAACAGCCAGCCCGGGCACACCCGGGGCGGTCAGCCTCCTCGGGCTGCTTGCTGGTTTGTTGACGGGGTTGATCGTTGCTTTTTCGGTTTTTCTGTACGACGTGTTTTTCGGAACGTCTTGGGGTGTTTACGCGACGGCGGCTGTCTGTGTTTTCTCCGGGTTCACGGGAAGTTTGTTCGACAGCGTGGTTGGCGGCCTTTTCCAGTCGAGGTATAGATGTTCGGTCTGCGGCAGGGCAGTCGAAGTTAAGAAACACTGCGGCAAAGAGACAGAATACGTTTCTGGAAACAGGTATGTTAACAACGATTTGGTCAATTTGTTGGCGTCTTTCTACGGGGCCTTCGCGGCCTACAGCCTCTGGGCGTATCTGTACTAGAATTCGAGCTGTTTACGGTGTTCCGCCAAAACCGTGAATCCGCTAGCCGTCACCGTCACAACGTCTTCGAGACGCACTCCACCGAAACCCGGCTGATAAAGCCCCGGCTCGACCGTTACCACGTCGCCCAAAACCAGTTTAGAACGGTTGAACCTCGTCAGATACGGTTCTTCACCGATGGACAACCCTATGCCATGGCCCAAGCCGTGGATGAACCCCCTGTCCTTGACCTCTCTATCGAGCGGTGTCGGCCATCTTTTTGACCTGAGAAACTGGCAGACGCGCGTGAACGGAACTTCACATGGAATGTTTTCTTTTATCGCGTCGAATGCAGTCTGCTGTGCATCCAAAACGTCTTGATACATCTTCCGCAAAAGTGGCCGAGGCCTTCCGACGCAGTAGGTTCGTGTGAAGTCGTATCGGTAGCCCGTGGCTTCCGCTGGGTAGATGTCGAACAATATCGGCTCTCCTTCCGATATTACGGTGTCTTTGTCTTCGACGTAGTGGGGGTCTGCGGACTCTGGCCCCACAGCCAGAATAAAACCTTCCACCAAGCTTAGGCCTTCCTCCGCGCACCAAACGCGCACCATTTTCTTCAAACGATTCGTCGACAAAACCGACCCGTCGAAAACAACTTTTCCATTCACCGTCTTCGACTCTTCCAGAACTTTCTCAAACTTTTGGACGACGACAACCGTCTTTTTCCCAGCATCTCGTATCCTATCGATTTCCCATTCGTCCTTCGTCCTACGGCAGAGGTCAACGATGGTCGGCTTGGCCGAACCAGCGACGCGGAAACCCCGGCGCCTCAAAAAATCAACGACAAAAACAGACTGCACGACGTCCATCCTGCCCGCTAAAGCAATACTGCCCGAAACACCTTCACTCCGGAGAATAGCCGTCAGAAGCTCGGCGAAAGCCCTGCCCGGCCCGTACCGTTTCTGAAGCGACCGTAGCCCATAGTCTCCGTAGGACTTGACGGTTGAAACAATTCCTTTTTTGGCGCATCCAAGGTCGAGGTTGCTGACCACGAGCAAAGGCTCCGCTCCTTTTTTCTTGACGTAGATTCCTCCCCGGGGTATGGCCGTCCGAACGAAGTACGCAAGCTCTGGACATGAAGCCGTCGACTCACCGTAGACAACCAAAGCGTCATAACCCATACGATCCATCAATTGGTCGATGTCGCTGAACATGACTCCGATGGTAGGACGCCGTCCAAAAAACTTAGCGGGCCCGGCGGGATTTGAACCCTGTCGGCACAGCACTTCGGTGCATGCGCACACGACCTCTGGCTCCGGAGGCCAGCGCTCTATCCATGCTAAGCTACGGGCCCGACAGAAACAACCATGTCATGCTGATTTAAATTTGATTTTATTCGCCCAGTACTTGGACGAGGATTTTCCGCGTCCTCGGGCCGTCGAATTCGGCTGCTATGATGGACTGCCATGTTCCCCGCGTTGTTCTTCCGTTTTGGATGGGTAGAGTGATGACGGGGGATAATAGGATTGAGCGGAGGTGTGAGAAGGTGTTGGCGGTTGGGTCGATGGTGTCGTGATGATATCCTTCCCGTTGCGGGGCGAGCTTTTCGAGAAATTCGAGGACGTCGCGGC
>JANWZT010000349.1 GCA_025054515.1 Candidatus Caldarchaeum sp. | reverse complement strand
CTACAACATCGTAAACCTCGTCAGAAACTGCAAAATCGTCGCCGAAGTCACGATGAACCGGTTCGTTCGAACTCCGTCAAAACTCATAACTGTTGAAAAAGCCTAGACACGGTGCAGCAAGCTTAAAACACCGCCCAGAGCAGACGAAAGCCCGAAAATCATCAAAACCGAAGCAAACCCATAGGCGTCAGTCAAGTATCCGGCCAACAAAGGCCCGAGTAGGAAAAAGGAGCCGATCAGGGTTTCGAACATGCCGATGAGGAACACGCTGTTTTGCTCAGCGGTCTTTTCAGAAATCAGGTATAGAGTGAATATGTATGCCACGGAGACAGTGGCTCCTACAAACACTAGAAGAACAGCGTGTAGGATGATGAACGATGGGCTGTAGACGGTGGCGAAGAAGACCGAAGCCGTGAGCGCGCTCAGCATGGTTAATAGTTGTTTGACTTTTTCAGGCCTCATCCGAGAAAGCATGTAGCTCGTCAAAACCCTAGAGAGCATC
>JANWZT010000348.1 GCA_025054515.1 Candidatus Caldarchaeum sp. | reverse complement strand
ACCTACGCCGAATACCTCGCCGAAAGGTTCAGGGCAAACAAGGAGCTCCGCCAATCCTACAACGCTCTGTCATCTTTCATCAGAAAGCAGGGGTTGAAGCTTTAGCCGTACGTGCTTATATCCTCGAAACACGATGCATCGACGATGAGCCTAGAGGCCGAAGTCACCGCCTTCCTCGCCGAGTACGCCGAAGCCGTCGAAAAAGCCGTCGAAAAGATCGCGCCAAAAACCATCGACGCCGAATATCTTTCACGCGAATTCGGTGACCCGGTTTTCCGCTACAGCCCGGAATCTCTGACTGAGGGGTTGTCCAAGCCGTTTTGGGAGCTTTTCCGCCGCGGTGGAAAACGCTGGCGACCCGCTTTAACAGTCATCACCTACGAAGCGTTAGGAGGAAAGGATTCGGACATCTACACGGCCGCGGCAGTTCCAGAGATCATCCACAACGCAACCCTGATAGTCGACGACGTCGAGGACGGAAGCCTTTACCGAAGAGGGGGGCCG
>JANWZT010000347.1 GCA_025054515.1 Candidatus Caldarchaeum sp. | reverse complement strand
CCTAAGAATGGTCGAGATGGCGGGTGAACGAATTCCTGAAGAAACAAGGGCCAACATCTCGGCCTCGATGGAGGGAATCAAGATGTTTAGGCAGACGATTCCCGCCTCGAGAAGCGTTTTGACGCTCGAAGGAAGCAGGGACGACCGGGTCCTACAGCCCATCGAAGGCATCATCAACATCATAGCGTCGAAGTTCGACATGGCTTTGCTCAACTCTTCGTCAACGATGGAGGTCAAAACCGTCTACAGCGAAGTGAAACAGCTCCGGAGCGTCGACTACTACCTGCCCGGGTACATCGCGGCCTTCATCATGACGAACGGATTGGTCGGTGTGTCGTCGCTTGTTTCGGACATGAAAATACGCGGCATCATCAAGCTTCTCGCTTCGACGCCCGTCTCGAAGGCTTCTTGGATTGTTTCTCTGGTGGTTGTTCAGACTTTTGCATCGCTTTTGCTGACGGCCGTGATGATAGCCGTCGGCTGGGCTGTTTTCAGGATAGCGGCCATCCCCG
>JANWZT010000346.1 GCA_025054515.1 Candidatus Caldarchaeum sp. | reverse complement strand
AAAAATATGGGGTTTGAAAGAATTCATCGGTTCAAATGATGTTTTACGTAGGTTTGGTAAAGTTTGTTCAGTATTGAAGAAACAGCTTTTTTGACCTGTTCACGTGGAACCAATTCATCAGCGACTCCCATTGACAAAAGTGCTTCACCGCGTGCGTTTTTCCGCAAATTCTCAACATACTGGAGAAAAGCCTTTGTTCTTTCCTCTCCGGATAGCTTTTCTAGTTCTTTGCGGTAGAGAATTTCGGCCGAGATTTCGAGGGGCTGGACAGCTGCTTCGGCGGTTGGGAAGGCTAGGACGTAGTCGGCGCCGATTCCTCTGCTGCACATCGCGATGAAGGCCCCTCCGTAGGCTTTGCCGGCCAGCAGGGTTATTTTTGGAACGTTGGCGTTGAGATAGGCCCTGTAAACGTTGACTCCTTCTCGGACGATTCCGTTGTGTTCTGATGTTACTCCGGGCTCGAAACCGGGAGTGTCGACGATAGTGAGGACTGGTATGTTGAAGCTGTTGCAGAGGTTGACGAAAT
>JANWZT010000345.1 GCA_025054515.1 Candidatus Caldarchaeum sp. | reverse complement strand
CACATCCGACATCACAAAAGGCAGGTTCTTCCGATGAAGAGCACGGACAACCCATGAACCGATGAAACCAGTAGCGCCAGTAACCAGAACTGTCACGGATAATTCGGCATAAAACATCCTATTTATGCATTGACCCTTTGGTTTTTAATCGACATTTTTTGTCTCTGTAGTTCAAATCGAAACAATTTGATTTCTTGCCGTAATTTGACGATGATGTATCGTTTGCTGCCTCACCATGGTATTTCATCCCTGCAAGCTATAAGATGGTAGACTGGCCAAGGACTTTCCCTGCTTAACGGTATCGTCCTAAACCCCTTTTTTCTTAGCGCCAAAATTATCTCTCTGCTTTCACGGCTACGAGTTTCGTAATGAACCGAAACAACGATATTCCGTACCTTCGAAAGGTCGAGTGAATGGTCCGTCAACACATGGTACTCTGCCCCCTCTATATCCATCTTCACGAGGTCTACGTGAGTAAATCCAAATCTGTTTATCAACGTGTCTAATCTGACGGTGTTGACCTGAATGGTCCTTCCAGA
>JANWZT010000344.1 GCA_025054515.1 Candidatus Caldarchaeum sp. | reverse complement strand
TTGATGCGGTCGGTCGTCGTCGACGTTTCACCGGAGAAGAGAAAACTTCTTGAAGAGTTTAGGATGTTTTTCGGGCTGGATGCCGCGAGACACGGCGTCGACGAAATACTCGCCTTCGCCGAGAAGAGGAAAACTCTTTCCAAACTGAGGAGATGGCTTGTGAAAAACCTTCGGAAATTCGCCGACGAATCTCATCCGACGGACGACGTGAGGAAAATGCTGAAAACATTCAAGTCATCGACTTCGCCTAAGGTCTACGGCCTCTGGATAAACCCGGACCCAAAATACAGAGAGGTTGTTTCAAGGGCTCTGCGTGCTTGACCCCGACGGTTCTTCGACGAGCTCCCGCAGCAGCTCGGAAAGGTCTTTCTCTCCCGTCGAAGGCCTGATCTTCTCCAGAACGACTATCAAATCCTTGATTTTGACGACGACCTCGAGCCTTGCTTTGGAGATGGCGAGGATGTCTCTGGCGGGTGTTTTGACGGCGATTTTTTCCGCGGCCAGCTCTTCGAGCTGTCGATGAATTTTGAGGAGGCTTTTCA
>JANWZT010000343.1 GCA_025054515.1 Candidatus Caldarchaeum sp. | reverse complement strand
GACCATTCCTCCATTATCGTGCCGAGAATAGACGATGAGAAACATCGAAAGATTTTCGTCGAAACGGCTCATATGCTCGTCGATTCCTATAAGGAGCTGGTCAAAAACGGAGTCGAACTCGAGGATGCCCGATACGTTCTCCCACTTTGTACGAAAACGTCTCTTTTCATAAGCAGCAGTTTCGAAACCTACGTCGCATTCATGCAACTGGGGCCGGAGCACACGACATACGTTCCTGAGGAAGTCTTTGAATTTGCTGATAAGCTGAGGAGACTGATGTCTTCGATAGCGCCGGCCATCGCTGAGGCGAGGCTCTGGTTTAAAAACCGTCTAACGACCTATCCCTTCCCAAACCCCTTCAAACCAAGAGATGAAACATTCGAGAAAATTGTCGGCTCCAATGCTGTCGATGAACCCGTGTTAGTTTCTTTGGTCGGGTTGTTGGATGGACATGATTTAGTCAAGTTGGTTTGGGATGGTGTGAAGGAGGCGGTTGACAGCTTCAACCCATTGGTCAACGCCGTCTTCCTCGAGCCTATGTCCCTCGTA
>JANWZT010000342.1 GCA_025054515.1 Candidatus Caldarchaeum sp. | reverse complement strand
GAGAATTCAACACATATCGGCGGGATTTCTTCGACTGTTTTGAGGAAAAGCCGTTTTGTCGACCTAACGGCTTCGACTACCGGATGCTTGCTGTATTCGCTCCAGTTCGGGCTTCCTCTGCCCTTCCAGTCCGTTAGGTCGGCGACCAGCTGAACCCTGACCCGTCTCTCAGCGTTCTTCAAAATCTCCTCGGCTGTTTTGCCGGTCATCGACCGGTCCCTCGAAGTCGTGCTGAACCACGAAAGCACGTCGTAACGGAGCTCCGGCCCAAAAATCTCCTCATAATCAAAAACATCGCCCTTCTTCATCAAAAGCGAGAGAATGGATCTGTCGCTCAACTCCAAACCCATGCTTAACCCATGCTTGTAGCAGAGGTAGCCGTCTATAGCCGCTGTGGGAACTCTTTTGATCACGCCGACCGCTTTCCCGCTCCGGACAAGCTCGATCGTCAGCTCGTTAATCCCT
Source organism: Candidatus Caldarchaeum sp. (assembly GCA_025054515.1). Classification (GTDB taxonomy): domain Archaea; phylum Thermoproteota; class Nitrososphaeria_A; order Caldarchaeales; family Caldarchaeaceae; genus Caldarchaeum. Next base: position 90 of record JANWZT010000342.1, on the reverse strand, counting down.
GCTATCAAGTCGTAGATGATGTCGAAGCGCTCGCCGGTGACCGGGTCTGTCCATCCGAGGGCGTCGTGTTTGACCGTGCTGCAGCCAGCC
>JANWZT010000341.1 GCA_025054515.1 Candidatus Caldarchaeum sp. | reverse complement strand
GGCTTTAGCATGACGAGGTCGTGAACCGGCTCACGCAGATAGGCTGCTCCCACCACGCTCGGTGGGGTAAAATAAGACTGGCCAGGGTCTAAGCTCACCACCACACACTGGCCATGTTTTTCGGCAAAGATGTTTGCGGCCAGCGTGGTGAACGATGTCTTACCGCTGTCGACAGGCCCGCAGACAGCCAACATTCTTTTGTCCTCAATCCTCTCGACTACTTGTTTCCATCCATAAGTTGTGTCGCCTGACTCGACGACCGTGGCCTGAGAATCCGTTCCTAGGTTAATTTCGATTTTTGAATCCTGCTGCGCATATATCGGGTATCTTCTCCAAGGCCTTAAAACGTAGGTCGTTCTGGGTTTGAGCCTACATCCGAAAACTGATACACTTCCTTCAAGAAGTTTGATGGCTGCAGGCCCGTCAACCAAAAGTGTCTTTCCACCGGAAATCTCCAACTTTCACAACACCTTACGCGATCTCCGCATTCTCGAAATGACGGTCGCCGCTATTTCGTCTTTTCCCCCGGCCAGCCGAGAAGAATTTTTTTCAGGGAGTATCTTTATCATGTCGGGGGTTATTT
>JANWZT010000340.1 GCA_025054515.1 Candidatus Caldarchaeum sp. | reverse complement strand
GAAAGAGAGACAGGCCTTCCAACACTTTTCATCGACAGCGACTACGTCCTCCTACCGGCCGCCCGTGAGAAAATCGGCGTCAAAGTCAACTTATCGAGACCATCTGCGTCGGCAACCTCGCCACGGGTAAGCCTCGTCAAGTTGGTTTGGAGGGAGGCGTGAGATGAGCCAGATAGTCTACACCGAGCTCGAAGCATTCCCCCTGAGATGGCGTTATCTGGAAACCGAGCCTCTTGACTATGAAACGGCGCAGACATGGTCTCCCGAGCAGACGTTCAACGTTCCGATTCAGACCTACACTTTACCCGACACATCAACACCTGAAAACCTCAACCTATTCGGAGCCAACGCATTCAGCCAAACAATCGCCAGACATGCGAACTATGAGTTCTGGGATAATTATCTGCTATCGATACAACGAGTAGGCAACCCCGGTCCTCTCAAAGTCGAAATCTACAACACGGTTAGGGCGACCAACACATTCCTCACCCATGGGTTGATAGAGAACACTGGTTCGGCGGGTCAAGACAGTATTTCGACGACAACGTGGAGAGCGGTTTCACGAACTTTTCCACGAAGGATAC
>JANWZT010000033.1 GCA_025054515.1 Candidatus Caldarchaeum sp. | reverse complement strand
GAGTCTTCGCCGACCAAAGAGGATTTATCAAAAGCCGTTTCCTCGGACAAGCCCTGTACAATTTGCGGATGAAAGAAGTGAAAGTGCTTCCGTTGAAGGAAATCGTTTCGCTCGGGCCCAGAGATAGGGTGATTGCCGAAGTCAGGGACGTGCAGGAAAGAATAGCTGTTGCTGAAGCGTTTGTCAAGCTTCCTGAAACGCCGATGAAATACCGGCGGATGGGCGTAATACTCGGTCGGAAGAACGACGCTTTAGAGAACATCGTCGGCATAGGGGACATAGCGCTGCTTAACGTGGTCAACGTCTACCGAGGATTAGTGACTTTCGACATCTATTCCCCGGGCTGCGGCGTAATGCTGGCGATGTGCAGCGTCTGCGGTAACGTCCTAGACAAAAGAAATGGCATCCTAGTCTGCAGCCGATGCGGAAGCCGTGAACGAAGGAAAACAGTATTAAAATACGGCAATTTGGAAATTCTGAAACAGCTGATGGGAGTAGAAAAATGAAGCTCGAAATCATCGAGGAGAAAGATGATTTCATGATTTTCATGGTGTCGGATGTTGATCAGTCTATCGTGAATTTGTTGACAGAAACCCTTAACAGCTTGGAACCTGTGCTGTATGCTGGGTACCGGGTTGAGCATCCGTTGACTGGAAAGATCACGATTTCGCTCAAAGTCGACTCACAAAAAAGTTCCCCGAGGAAATCGCTTCTCCAAGCTTTTGAGATACTTGAGAAGATGTTCCAGTCCGTTGACAAGGAGCTCGAAGTTCTCAGGTGATGCACGTTGGAGTTTTGTCCAGTTTGCGGTAAAGCTTTGGCGCCTGTTAAATCGGGTGGCAAAATGGTTTTGACGTGCAGAAAATGCGGATACAAAAAACCTCTGGTGGGGGAGAAAATAGTGGTCAAGCAGGAGAAACCAAGCCCGGGCGGTAAGAACGTGGCCGCAATAGTCGAATCAGAGGAATCGCCGTTGCCCACGACCTCGGACGTGATGTGCCCCGCATGCGGACACAACGAAGCTAAGTGGTGGACGGTCCAGACGAGGTCCGCCGACGAGCCCATGACTCAGTTCTTCCGATGTGTAAAATGCGGCCACACTTGGCGCGAATACGCCTAAAAAGACCCAAAGCTTACGATTTTGCCGAACTGGTAGGGTTTCACCGACTTCATAAATTCTTTCGAAACAGTCACGGCGGCGATGCCGACCAACTCGCCTTTGCTTTCGGAAATTTTTTCGAGAACCTCCTTGAGTGGTATAAATCCGTCCAGCATACCGGCCGTCAATAGGACGTGGCTTTTGAGGGCTTCAGCTGGAACGTAAATTCGCGAAACGGTTTTTGATTCACGGTTTCGATATTTTATCTCTTTCCAACGTTCCGTCATCGACGTTTCGGAGTTTAGGGTGTAGTAGACTTTCTTCATGGTCGAAAGCCCGAAGCCCGTCGCCAACACCAAGCCCGCTCTGTCCACAGCGAGGAGACAGTCTATCCGATTTCCAGCGAATTCCCGAAGCATATGTGCGACCATTAACTCGACGAGATGGCTTTCCGAAACAACCGAGGAGACATCTATTTCTTCCCCGTCTGTTGTCAGACGCTGCTGCACGAGCAAATTCAAGTTTACGACTTTGAGAAGCTTGTCGATAAGTTCAAGCGTTCTCTCTCCCCGCGGAAGGGTTTTGTTAGTTACGTACCGCGAGAGTGTAGAAACCGGAAGGCCGGTATGTCTCGACAATGCGTTGTAGTCCATGGTTTGTTTGAGTGTTTTGAGCAGCTGAACTGCTAGGTAAGATGAGTAAGCGTCAATTTTTTTGCTCAACGGTTGAAGTTTTCTTTAGTCGGATTTATTATTTTTGTGCTCTCGATTTCGAAAGTATTACTTTGTGAACTTTCGAGTATGAAACTCTTAAATAAAATCACATTCGAGTGAATGTGTTGAGGCCTCCGAAAAAGGTTTATGATGCTTTCGACGCAGTCAGAGGTAGGCCGATTTACACTGCGGACATCGTCGGTGAAGAAGCTTTGAGGGTGAAGGCCCTCAGGGCTGAACATCCTCACGCGTTGATAAAACGCGTCGACGTGTCATCCGCCTTGAACTCTCCCGGCGTAGTGACAATCATAACTGGCCGCGATGTTCCCGGCATCAACATAACGGGGGCGGTCGTATTAGACAGGCCTTTTCTCGCTGTCGATAAAGTGCGAAACCTCGCTGACCCCATAGCGTTGGTGGTCGCCGAGGACGAGGAAGCTGCTGACCGTGCCATCGAAAAAATCGTCGTCGATTATGAAGTGCTTGAACCTGTGTACGACCCAGTGAGGGCGCTTGAGCCGTCCGCTCCCAAAATCCACGAATCGGGAAACCTTCTCCGCCACTATCGTCTCAGAAAAGGCGACGTCGTCAGCGGATTCGAAGAATCTGACGTCATCGTGGAAGAAGAATTTAGAACTCAGATGCAGGAGCCGGCTCCGCTGGAGCCGGAAGCGGCCTACGCCGTTCCACAAAAAGACGGCAGTCTGACGATTTACGGCAGCATCCAGAACCCTTTCTACGTCCTGCAGGGAGTGGCCAGAATCCTCGGCCTTCCCAAGGAGAAAATTAACCTTGTGGCGATGGCCATCGGAGGAACTTTTGGAGGCAAGTCGGATGAGGCGCCGTGGGATGTCTGCGCGATGGCGGGTCTCGCGGCGTTGAAGACCGGAAGACCGGCGGCATGCATTTACGGCCGCGATGAGTCGATGATAGCGCATTCGCATCGTCATCCAGCGGTCATGCGTTATAAGGTGGGTGCTACATCAGATGGTCTGCTGAAATCTCTTGACGCAGACCTATATCTTGACACCGGAGCTTACGCATCCGTCGGGCCCCTTGTGATGATGAGGGCCATCACACACGCCTCCGGGCCCTACGTCTTTGAGAACGTTAGGGTGGACAGCTATCTCGTCTACACCAACAACTTGACGGCGGGTTCGATGAGAGGTTTCGGATGTCCACAAACTCATTTCGCGTTCGAGTCGATGATGGACATTCTCGCTTACAAGCTGGGTATGGACCCGATTGAGCTGAGGATGAAGAACGTCTGGCGGAAGGGTGTGGTTACGGCGAGTGATGTGGTTCTCTACGACAACCCCGTTTATGATGTTTTGGTGGAGAAGGTGAAGAAAAAGATCGGATGGGATGAACGTCGGAGCAGGGGCAACGGAGAAGGGGTCGGGATAGCGTTTGTATTTCATGGAAACAGTTTAGGGCCCGAAGGTGAGGACAAATCATCGGCCTTAGTGAAAATAACCGCCGACGGCTATGTACATGTCGCTACTTCGTTGACGGAGTACGGAACGGGTTCGTCGCGTGGTTTAGCAAAGATAGCGGCGAAAGCTCTTGGCGTTGACGAAAGACGCGTGGTGGTCAACATGGTGGAAACTCAGAAAGTTCCCGATTCTGGTGGTACGTTTGCTTCCCGCTCGACGTTGATGGGCGGCAACGCTGTGTTGCTGGCCGCGGGTAAGCTTCGTAAGAAACTGGAAGAGCTGGCACATGAATACGGCATCGGTCCCGACGAACTTGACGTGGTTGATTTTGTTTCACGAATTCTTAAACGGGATGTCGTTGAACAGGCTGAATTCAAGCTTCCCGACTGCGATTACAACCCCGAAACGGGGAAAGGCACTCCCTACCTGCAGTACACTTACGGTGTCGTTGGGGTTAGAGTGTCTGTCGACCGCGAGCTGGGGATTGTGAGGGTGAAGCAGTTGGCGGCGGCCTTCGACGTCGGACGAGTGGTCAACAGAGGTTACCTGCTTGCACAGCTGGAGGGCGGGTTGACTCAAGGCGTAGCCTATGGGCTGCTCGAGGAGCTGGTCATCGGAAAGAAACACAAAGTCCTTAACCCCAACCTCGCCGACTACCTCGTCCCCACAGCCGCGGACATGCCTCCAGTAGACATCGAAATAGTCGAAAACCCCAGCGAGCTCACACCCCTCGGAACAAGGACCGCAGGCGAGCCCGGAATCAACGGCCCAGCTCCAGCGATAGCAAACGCCGTCTTTGACGCAGTAGGAGCCAGAATAACCTCTCTGCCCATCAGCCCCGAAAAGATAGTGGCGGCGTTGCAGAAAAAAGAATCTATCGTCTTGAGGACTCAATAACTGATTTTATGGCCTCGACTATCCGGGTGTAGCCCCCGCATCTGCAAATGTTCGCTATCAAAATCTGTCTGACCATGTTTTCATCGGCCTGAGGATATTTTTCCAGTATGTATTTGGCTGTTACGACGATGCCGGGTATGCAGTAGCCGCACTGCGACGCCGTGTATTCGATGAGGGCCTCTTGAATCGGATGTAGCTCCTCGTTTTGCGAAATCCCTTCGACGGTGACGACGGACTTGTTGCGGGCTTGAACGGCGAGCATCATGCAGGAGTTGACAAGCCTACCGTCAACCAGCACGTTACAAGTGCCGCAGTCGCCCGTGCTACATCCCTCTTTTACACTCCGAATTCCAAGCTTCCACAGCAAATCCATCAGCCTTTCATTCCCCTTCAATTCAGCCGAAACAGCCCGGCCGTTAAGAACAAACTTCATCTTCACTTCGACACCGCCCCCGTCAAGTATTTCATGCAAAACTCCAGCCCTCTGACTATCAAAACCTTAGAGACGTGTTTCCGGAATTCGCCAGATGCCCGGAAATCGCCAGCCGGCTTGATAGATGCTACGTGCCTTTCAACCAAGTCTCTCAGATAAAATGAGCTGAGCCGCCGGTCAACCAGCTCCTCCTCAAGACCGGTAAGACGGCCCATGGTCTTTCCTTGAACCCTGTTCAAAACTATCCTCGCCTTCTCCACCCGGTCGTCGTCACATTTGAGGGAAACCGCCGCGGTGACGACGCCTATGCCGTTCGAAGCCCGCTTTTCGAATTTGCTGAACCATGAAACGCTCCCGAGCCCCCAATCCGGAAACACGAGCTCGGTAACGATTTCGCCATGCCCCAATTTCAGTTCCAGAGGTGCATCAAGCCTCTCCCCTTGCGGGCCCACGATTTTGACATGGCCGTCAAGTGAGGTCAATATCGCTGGCACATCCCTTTCTCCACCCGACACGACGTTGCCGCCCACCGTAGCCATGTTCCGAGTGGTTTCTGCCCCAAAATATTTTGTCAGCCATTTGATAGAAAAATATTTTTCTGGAATCAAGGGCGAGGTGGCGAAATCTTGGATGGTGGTTAATCCCCCAACGCGGTAGACGCCGTTATCAGCCTTTACGTAACTCAACTCAGTTAAGCCAGTTATGTCAACAACGGCCTCCGGCCTTATTTTGCCGCGTTTCATCATAGGCATCAAATCCGTCCCTCCAGCATAGATGACCGCGTTAGGATGTTTTTCCCGGAGAATTTCCAACAGCTCTTTTATTGTCGATGGGACGTAAACGTCAAAAGAAGGAACGGCCTTCAAATCATACATCGTTATATTCACGTGTTTTTATCTTTGTATGTTGAGCGGCCCGCTCGATTTAGTCGTCCAGAACGCTAAAATCGTCACGTCGGAAGGCGTGTATTCCGCGGAAATAGGTGTCGATGAGGGAAAAATCGTCAGAATCGCGAAATCCATCGAAGATTCTGCAGAACGGACCTACGACGCGGAAGGAAGGTATGTTTTCCCCGGAGCCATCGACGGCCATGTACATTTCAAGCTCAAGTATTTCGACGACGTCTACACCGCCGACGATTTCTACACCGGCACCGTGGCAGCTGCATGCGGAGGAGTAACCACCATCATCGACTTTGTAACTCCCGAGTCCTTAAACTATGTCGAAGATTTCAGAAGACGCAGGGCAGAGGCGGAACCGAACGTTGTCATTGACTATGGGCTCCACATGAGTGTGACAAACTTCAACGAAGAGGTGGTGAAGAACCTTGAAACGTTATTCCGTTCTGAAGGAGTCGCCAGCGTGAAAATTTTCACGGCCTACAGCAAGAGGGGGCTGATGCTCGATGACGGAAAAATCTTCAAGCTGATGCAGCTCTGTAAGAAATGGAATGTTTTGGTGTTGGTTCATGCGGAAAACGAATACATCATAAACAGCTTGGTCGATTCCTTCGTCGAAGAGGGGAAGACCGAGCCGATTTATCATTCATGGAGCCGGCCCGATTTTGTGGAAGCCGAAGCGATTCAAAGGGTCGGTCTTCTCGCATCCGTCACGGGCGCAGAAATACTCATCGTCCACGTATCATCCGCAGCGGGCTTGGAGAAAATCGTCGACCACCGGTCGAAAGGAGTCAAAATACATGGGGAGACTTGTCCACATTATTTGATTTTCAACGAAGAAGTCTACAGAAGGCCCGACGGTGCGAAATTCATCATGTCGCCTCCTTTGAAGAAAGAATCCGACCGTCAGGCATTGTGGAAAGGCCTTTTGGATGGCTGTTTTTCCGTGGTCGGAAGCGACCACGCTTGCTTCGACTCGGTTCGGAAGCTTTCGCCGAAGAGGTTTACAGAGGTTCCCGGCGGAGTCGCGGGAACTGAAGTGATCCCGATGATATTGTTTTCGGAAGGCGTTTTGAAACGGGGAATGACTTTCCGCAGGTTCGTGGAAGTGACTTCGCTGAACCCAGCCCGCGTCTACGGACTCTATCCAGCGAAAGGACAAATAGCCGTCGGAAGCGACGCCGACTTTTACATCCTCGACCCGATGCGGAAGACCCGGTTAACGAAGGAAAACCTCCACAGCAACATCGACCATTCAATCTACGAAGACTTGGAAGTCAACTGCAACATAGTCGCCACTTTTTCAAGAGGCGAGCTGATCGCGGAAAAAGGTGTCTTCATGGGAGAAAGAGGCCGTGGCCGTTATCTTTTCCGCAGCCGAGGTGTTGCATAATGCAGAGGAGAAAGCCAGCGGTCGCCGGCCTTTTCTACGAAGGTTCGAAAAAAGAGCTTTTGAAACAGGTCGAAGGATGCTTCCTAGCGCCCACCGGTCCAGGCCAGCTTCCTCGGAGACGATGGGGTGAAAAGAGGGTTCCGGCCCTCATCTGTCCGCACGCCGGGCTGATGTATTCGGGTCCAGTCGCGGCCTATGCCTACCTTCAACTGGATAATTATTCTTTCCCCGAATCCGTCGTGGTTCTCGGCCCAAACCACTACGGAATCGGCACGATAGTATCCATATATCCAGGCGGTTTTTGGTCGACCCCGCTCGGCGACGTCAAAATTGACGAAAAACTCGCCGGAGAAATTGCTCAGAAGAGAGAATTTTTCTTCCTTGACGAAGGAAGCCACAGCCGTGAACATTCAATCGAGGTGCAGCTTCCTTTTCTACAGTATGTTTACGGTGACTTTCTTTTTGTTCCGATATGCATCAACGACCAAAGTCTCGAAACATGCGTTGAAATAGGCGAAGCAGTCGCGGAAGTGGTCAAAGGACGAAACATACTTTTGGTTGCTTCGACTGATTTCACGCATTACGAGCCTCATGACAAAGTAATAGCGAAAGACCGGCTCGCACTTCAGCGGATAGCCGAGTTGGATGTCGAAGGAATGTACAGGATGTTGGAGAAACACGGCATCACCATGTGTGGGTATGGAGCGGTCGCTGCGGTCCTTACTGCCGCCAAGAAATTGGGTGCGGAAAAAGCCGTCGTCTTAAAGCAGTCAACGAGCGGTGAAACCGGAGGAGACTATGAATCAGTCGTTGGATACGCTTCCTGCCTGATCGAGATCGAGAAGACATGAAGGAATCGGCGACAGCTTCCGCACCCGGCAAGGTCATACTTTTTGGAGAGCATTTTGTCGTTTCCGGGTTTCCGGCCATCGTCACCGCCATAGACAAACGTGTGAAAATCAGGTTGACCAACTCGGTCGAAAACCGGTTTGTCATCGTTTCCGGTCAAGTTTGCTCAGCTTGGAGCTTGAACGGGCAGCCCGTGGGCGCAAAACATTCACCGTTTCAAGCTCTTTACGATATGGTAAACGCTGTCTGCAGAGATCACGGAATTAAATGCGTAGGGAGGGCTGAAATTGATTCGGAAATTATGGGGGCGGCGGGCCTCGGCTCTTCCGCAGCCGTCGCCGTGGCCCTCGTCAAAGCTTTTTCAGACCTTCATGGACTCGAGCTGACCATAGACAAAATAATCCAGTACGCGATGAAGGCCGAAACAGAGTTTCACGGAAGGCCTTCGGGAATAGACCCGACCATCGCCGCCGTCGGCGGAACAATAATCTACCACGGGCCCGGCAAATACATGCATCTTGCGACGCCTGCAAACCCTAAAGTGCTCATAGTTTTCTCGGGAAAGAAGAGAAAGACTTCGAAAATGGTGAACCATGTGCAGCAGCTGGCCCGGGATAAACCGCGTCTCTTTGGCGAATTAACGAAAATCTATTCCATTATTTATAGGGAGGCCTTTTCAGCCATCCAGAAGTACGACGTCGAAAAAATTGGAAAGCTATTCACGATGAACCATCTCCTGATGAGGGCGCTCGGGCTATCGAATGAGTCGGTTGAGAAAATAATAGAGGTTTTGGCGGGGCTCGGGGTTTATGGCTCGAAGCTGACCGGCGCCGGTGGAGGAGGATGCGTCATAGCGGTCGCGGGCGAAAACATCGAACGGATTGCGGGTGAAATGTCGAAGATATATCCTCATGTTTGGCTGAGTCAAACAGGATGCAGGGGTGTCGGTGAATAGCTTGACGGGTCTTGTGGTTCTCAAGATAGGTGGGTCAGTGATAACGGAAAAAAAGATGGACAAAATCTTTAGGGCCGACGTCATGGAAAGAATTGCACGGGAAGTCGCGCGATGCTGGCCGACGCCGTTAATCATCATTCATGGAGCAGGTTCCTACGGACATCCGCTCGCCAGAAAATACCGGATAGACGAGGGATTTAGGGAGCAGAGACAGCTCGAAGGGTTTGTCAAAACACTTCAGCAGGTGAAGGAGCTCAATAGATTGGTGGTCGACTCTCTCATCGAAGCTGGAATCGGCTCCGTCGGCATGCCCGCTTCAAACCTATTCATAACACGAAAAGGCGTTATCGAAACAGCTCATCTTAACATGCTTTTCTCAGCCCTCGACCTCGGCATCATCCCCGTAACGTGCGGCGACGCTGTTTTCGACAGAGAACTCAAATTCACCGTCTTATCGGGAGACCAAATAGCCATCCACCTCGCCAAATCGCTCAAAGCTTCCCGGATAGTTTATGCGACGGACGTCGACGGCGTCTATGAAATCGACCGCTACACGAAAGAGAAACGACTTATCGAAAAACTCGAGTACCGCAAACACACCACCCTATACTACGGCGAAGTTGAGGGCGATGACGTGACGGGAGGGATGTTCAACAAGGTGGAAACGGCCTTCGAAGCCGTCAGAGCTGGGGTGAAGGTTTCGATTGTCAACGGCCTTGTTGAAGGGCGTATAGAGTCGGCCATAAAAGGCAGGCCGACGACGGGAACGACTTTGGTGGCTTGACGTGGGGATAGAAGCTCGCAAAACAGACCACATCAAATTAAGCCTCGAAAGAGACGTATCCTACAAGAAAACGACTTGGCTGGAATATGTTGAGCTGGTTCACGTCGCCGCACCGGAAGTCGACCCGGAAGACGTCGACACAGAGGTGGAATTTCTTGGGCGAAGGTTCAGCCATCCTTTTGTAATAGAGTCGATGACGGGAGGAACGTCTCTCGCCGAGAAAATCAACGCTTCGCTCGGAGAGGCCGCCGCCCGTTTTAAAATACCGATGGGAGTAGGCAGTCAAAGGGCTGGAATCGTCAAGCCCGAAACCGCTCAAACGTTTCGAACGGCGAGAGACCACGGTCCAGACGCGTTCCTGATCGGCAACATCGGAGCGGCGCAGCTGATTGAAAACGGGGTCGCGTTCGCTCAGAAGGCCGTCAAGATGATAGACGCAGACGCGTTAGCGATACATCTAAACCCGCTTCAGGAAATAGTCCAACCCGACGGAAAAGCTCGGTTCCGCAACTTCTACACGGTCCTAAGAAGACTGAAGGAGGAAATAGCCGTTCCCATAATTTTGAAGGAAATTGGCTGTGGCCTTTCAAGGGAGGTGGTTGAGACAGCTTCCGAAGCAGGGGTCGACGCGTTCGACGTAGCCGGCTCAGGTGGAACGAATTGGACTCTTATCGAAATGATGAGGGCGGATGAAGTGGGAGCGAGTGAGAAAAAATCCTTGGCGGAAGTTTTTCTCGAATGGGGGATTCCGACAGCGGCCGCTGTCGTCGAAGCCGTCGACGCCACATCAAGGCCTGTGATTGCTTCGGGCGGGCTTAGAACCGGTCTTGATTCGGCCAAAGCTCTAGCCCTGGGTGCTTCGATGACTGGGTTGGCGAGGCCCTTTCTCGAGCCGGCAACCAAGTCAGCCGACGAAGTTCTCAAGGTCTTAAACGCGCTTTCGGCCCAGTTGCGGACGGCTATGTTTTTAACAGGGTCAAAAAACGTCGGCGAACTGAAGCACGCCCCAAAAGTTGTGTTGGGCCCTCTAAAAGAATGGATCAGCCAGAGAGCTACTCGTGGCAGTAGACAAAAATAATGCTGTCGGAGCTGTCGCGCCGCACAAACCCATACCTTTCGAACTGAACCACCTCATCGTAGCTCACTTGCTCGACGGATTTTTCACAGAAGCCCTCCTCTGTCCATAGGCTTTCTCGGTTGATCGACCCGTCTTCGTTTAACAACTCGCCGTAGCGCAAAACCTTGCATTCGACGAAATCATCCCCAACCCACTGGACGATCATCCCATCCTTCGGCGGAGGCCCCGGAACCACCTCCCCGACAAATCCCTCCGCAGTTCTTTCAACGATTTTTATGTTGGCGAAAAGCTTGCATCTGAATTGTGCTCCTGGACGAAGCCGTTCGGCGTCCTGACGAGATATGTAAACCCTGTCGCGTACGGTTAAAGTTCTCTTCCCTAAATCAGCCGAAGGATGGAAGGGAATTTCCACCTGCGAGCCCCCGAAATTCCTAAGCTCTATCTT
>JANWZT010000339.1 GCA_025054515.1 Candidatus Caldarchaeum sp. | reverse complement strand
CAGAACGTCGCCGAAAGGACAGACCTGCGGAGAGCATGGAAGCGGATAGCGTTTTCCGCAGTAGTATTTCCTTCCACGACAAATCCGGAATATGCACATCTAAGACACCATCCGAATCCGCACCAACAACATCTTCCGAAACCCTGTTTCGTCGTCGACGTCAGCGAGCCCTTCAACCGCCAGAGAAAACACCCCGAACCTCGTCGACAAAGCATCACGGCCTTCAGCCAAACCAGACATAATCCGCTCGACGACCTCGTCTCTCCGACGCGCCGAAACATGCCAGACATCGATTTGGAAGCTTGCGTCGACGAGATGCTTCGACGCGGAGACATCGAGCGGCGTTATTTCGCAGCCCCTCATCTGGATGACGGCCGACGGCGCCGCTACCGAAGGCCTCCAGCCTACTGAAACAGGTATACCCGAGGCCTTCTTAACCGTCTCCAACAGCTTTTCGACGAGATCCGTCAGATGTCTCAAGCCCTGTCAACTCTCCTCGGCAGGTTGTTCAGCAGTTTTTCGGCCTGTGTTTTGAGGAGGGTGAGCCGTTTCTCGACATCGGCCGACGTGAAAGCCGCTGCGACGGTTCC
>JANWZT010000338.1 GCA_025054515.1 Candidatus Caldarchaeum sp. | reverse complement strand
CAATACGCCACTCACGAAAAATAGAACCGTCCAAAACCTTCACCAACTCATCACGGAAAACAGGCAAAGCACCACCCGAATAACTCGAATAAACAACGAGCTTCGCAAGCATCGCAAGATACGTGTGCCGCAGATAAAGCTCCTCACTACCCACGGAGGAGCCGTAAACAATACGCAGATGCGAATCCCACTGCTCATAGAGCGTCGAAAAATTCTTCGAAGCAGCACTCCAACCAGCCTTCAACAGCCTCATGCAATCCCCGAAAACCTTTGAACCAACGCCGAAGGTACGGGCAAACTCGTCGGGGTCAACCGACCTAAGCTCCCCGGCTGCGGTCACGATGTATCGTTTCAACCAGGCATAAACATCCTCCGGCTCGAGGGCCGATAAATCGACACGGTCAACCTCATCCAACTCAACCTGCTCCAAACTCACAGCACCATGCGAAACAACAGACCGAGGCCTGTAAACAACAAACAAAACCCCATCCGTAGAAACAGCCGTCAACCTACTCCTACCCACACCACGAGAAAACTGAGAAGACCAAACAGCAGCAACATACCTCCGCAGCTGCTCCCTCGCCTCCCTCTCATGCTC
>JANWZT010000337.1 GCA_025054515.1 Candidatus Caldarchaeum sp. | reverse complement strand
GCCGCGTCAGTCGTTGATAAGACTCCGCGAATTCACGCAGGCAGAGGTCGAAGTGTTCTTCAACCCGAAGAAAGCAAACGATTTCGAAAAATCTTCCGTCGTCAAAGGCCAAAAGCTGAACATGTGGATTGAAGACGCATTAAAGCCGCTGGCATGCGACGAAGCCGTCGCTTCGGGCGTGGTTTCAAGCTGGCTCGTCGCCTACTACTTATGGCTGATGCAGGACTTTTATCTCCGGCTCGGAATTCCCGCCGAAAGGCTTAGGTTTAGGAAGCTTGGCGACGATGAAAAAGCGTTCTACGCGGCGGAGGCCTGGGACCTGGAGGTCTTGACTTCTACGGGATGGGTTGAGCTGGTGGCATGCAACAACAGGACCGACTACGACTTGAGCGGTCATGCAAAAGTGAGCGGCGTCGACCTGAGAATTGCGGAGGACAACGTAGCATTCATCCCGCATGTTTTCGAGCTTTCTATGGGCGTAGACCGGAGCGTCCTCGCCCTACTCGAACTCGGATACAAAGTGGAAAACGAAAGAACCGTCATGAAACTGCATCCTTGTCTCGCGCCGATAACTGTCGCAGTTTTCCCGCTCCTCGAC
>JANWZT010000336.1 GCA_025054515.1 Candidatus Caldarchaeum sp. | reverse complement strand
ACGGGCATCTTGCCTTCCACCCCTGCTATACCTTCAAAACCATGCAGCACACTTTCAACATGTTTCCAAGGCCCTGTATCATCGGTGTATGACCGGACTTCACATAAATCGCTCACCGCAACTCTTGCGCGGTCTTCATCGAGCCTAGGCACCACCAAAACCGGCTCTGAGTCGAAGCCAGCCACTAGAAAAGCAGGTCTCTCGAACGTTTCGAGTGTAAAATCAACTAGATAACGCATGTTAGGGCCTGGGAGTATTATTACCCCGTCTATTTCCGACTTTCTGCATTCTCGCAGAAGTGTTTCGATTCTACCTCGTGCTGACACATGAACGACTACCTCACAACGATAATAAACTTAACGCTAAGGATAAAAAAAGCTTTCAATTCTTTATCAGCATGTTTCGAGTGGCTATAGATGTGGGAGGCACGTTCACCGACCTATGTGCTTTGAACGAGGAGAACGGTGAGATTATTTTAGGGAAAGGCTTGACCACCGTCCATGACTACGGGGAGGGAGTTATCAGTGTTCTGAAATCGAGCGGAGTTAGAGGGGAGGAGGTGACACGCTTCATCGGAACGGGTTCCACGCTGGTTATTAA
>JANWZT010000335.1 GCA_025054515.1 Candidatus Caldarchaeum sp. | reverse complement strand
ATGAGCTTCTCCGCTTCAACCGAACGAACCGCGTCAACCAACCTGAGCAAACAAACGACGTTATCCATATTTTAGGATAGCTTTCCACAAAGCCAACCCGAGAAACACATATAACCAACACCATTCCCACATAGATAATGAATTGGAGAATTTTGTTGACTGCATCTCTGTTGATATCGTCTTTCTTTTTGCCGTCTGTTCTTTCTCAAGAGGAGATAGCGATTTTTGACTTGGTTTCCAAGGCGAATGACCCGTTCACGGTGTGGAGAACTGGAACGTTTCCACCCGGGACGGATTTAGCTGAAATTCCTTTCGGGACAGACCCCAACCCCAACGGTATGGCCCGCTATCACAGAAACGTCCGTCTCAACGACGGAAGGAGCTATCCATGGGTTTTGGAGACGCATCCAAAATGGGTGGCCAACGGAGCTATTGAAGGCCGTTACCGCGAGCCCGTCTATGTTCCCGAATCTGGGGCACGGTTGAGGGTTTTGGTTGGTTTTCTGGAAGGAGCCGCAGCCGGACGTGCGAGAGTTCAAATCAACTTGATTGTTCCGGGTTCAAGCCCAACGCAGATTATCAACCTTCTCAACCAAGAAATCGCTTACGGCGACGGTGTAA
>JANWZT010000334.1 GCA_025054515.1 Candidatus Caldarchaeum sp. | reverse complement strand
TCACCGGGGAGAAAGGCGTTGTCTCGGTCAAGTTCATCGAGCAAGAGTTGATTATAGAAAAAGCAGAGCAGCTTACAATACCCAACATAAAGTACGCCGAGCCGCTGAAGCAGGAGCTCGCTCACTTCGTCGATTGTGTGAGAGGACGACGCCGGCCTCTGGTAGACGCTTTGGACGGCCTAAAATCCACATTCATAGCCGAGTGCATACTAACCTCATCAGACAGCAGCGAACCCGTCAAAACAGAGGAGATGGCCGCAAAACTCAACCTAAAGAAACTGCTTCTCTAGGTGGGGCCGCCCGGATTTGAACCGGGGACCTCGCGGGCCCGAGCCGCGCATCTTAGACCATGCTGGACCACGGCCCCTCGGAGTTTTGTTGTTCTGATTTCTTTAAAAGCTTATGTGGGTGTGCTTTGGGCGTTTTTTATTCACGGGAGTAGGGTATCCCTAAGGCCGCCGGTACACCTACTCTTCTGCGTACAGACTCTGCTGAAAGCGCTGTAAGTGTGATTATCGTAACGATGTAGGGGAGCATGAGGAGAAACTGAGGCAGTTGAGCAGCAACCCCCAAAACCTGAAGCCTGAACTGCAGTGTTTCGACTCCTCCGAAGAGATAGGCGCCTAGAACCGCTCTAAGCGG
>JANWZT010000333.1 GCA_025054515.1 Candidatus Caldarchaeum sp. | reverse complement strand
CAGCTACCGCAGCTCCTCCCGCGGTGCAAACTAGAACGGTGACCCAAACTGTCGGGGCCGCGACCGTTACCGTCCCAACAACCATAACACAGACACAGACGCAAACTGTTGTCAGGACTGAAACCCGCACAGTCCCTACTGCACAGAAGGTTGTGATGGGAATGGTTTTGGGAGGCTACATCGAGGGTTCTACCTGGGACGGCCGCCAAATCATGGCCGCTGAAAGACTCAAAAAATTCTACCCGTGGTTCGACTACATCTACGATGAAGGCGTTATCTTGAAGGGCAAAGACCCTATCTCAGCGGCAAGAGACCTGATAACTGTCGGAAACGCTAACATCATTTTCGGCAGCTGGGAGCCAACAGCTATCCCAGGCTTCCACAGAATCGCTGACGAGTTCCCGAACGTCTACTTCCTCGGAATAGTCGGAAGCGACGTATCATCTCGGAGGAACTTCATGAGGGTGTTCGTCAGGCAGTATCAGGCGATGTATCTCGAAGGTTTGATAGCTGGAGCCATAACCCGTAACAAGAAAATAGGAATCGCTGTCGGCCCCGCAGCGGTCCAAAACTTCAGGAGGATGGCCGCCTTCTATCTCGGAATCAAAGAAGCAAACCCAGACGCAACCCTGTACATCAAATACGTCGGCGAATGGTTTGACCCGCCGAAG
>JANWZT010000332.1 GCA_025054515.1 Candidatus Caldarchaeum sp. | reverse complement strand
GGGGCTGGGAAAATCCGGGGCCTCCAAGAACGTCCGCAACGCCGGCGACAACCGAGATGCGCTGCAACGCATCCAGATACTCGTTGGAAAACTTGACTATCATGAGGACAAGCACAGGTCGCACATCATCGTCGACGAAAACAAAGCATCCATGGACTTGGTTAAGGCTTGGGTTCCGATGTGCCCTGTAAACTGCTACACGTTGGTTACTGAAAAGGGGGTGTTCGGCTCGTTCCGCGACCTTCTCGGGTATAACTACGAAAGCTTGAGGAGACAGGGTCTCGGCGACGAGGCGGCGGCGAAAAAGGCCGTCGAAATCACTCAACAGGACATTAGGAAAGGTTTGCTGAAGTTCGACCACGTGGCATGTGTAGCTTGTGGAACATGCGGAGTGATAGGGCCGCCGGAGATGGTTCGTTTTGGCCACGAATGGTCTGGCCACGGTGTCAAATTCCGCTACGGGTAATATATCTCCAATATTATTGAAAACTAATAATTTTTAAATAAAACCCGCCCCATAACACCGTTATGACCTATGCAAACCCAAACGTCTTAGCAGACGTCGAATGGCTCAAAAACAACCTCAACAAACCCGGCCTCGCCGTCATCGAAGTTGACTACGACCCCAAACTCGCGTATGAACAAGGCCATATCCCGGGAGCCGTTCTCGTCGACTGGCGGA
>JANWZT010000331.1 GCA_025054515.1 Candidatus Caldarchaeum sp. | reverse complement strand
CGGGAGGACAACAGCAAGCATGTGCGATAGCAGCGATAATTGCGATGTTGCCGGACATCCTCGTGCTCGATGAGCCTACATCCAACTTGGACCCTGAAGGGACCGAGTTAGTTTTCAACCGAATCAAGGAGATAGCGGAGACACAGCACAAGACCATGATAATCATAGAACATAAGCTGGATTACGCACTTCCCTTAGCCGACCATCTGGCGGTAATGCATGAGGGGAAGATTGTTGCCTACGGCAGGCCTTTAGAGGTTTTGGATAAAGTGGAGTTGATGAAAGAACTTGACCTACAGATCCCGCATGCAACGGAGATAGCTTATTGGTTCAAGAAACGTGGCTTTAAGATTGAAGAAATTCCCGTTACCGTGGAGCAGGGAGTTAAGTTTCTCAGAAAGATGCTGAACCCGAAGTATGTGAAACAACTTCCGCCTCCCACTAGAAATAACTACATTCCTGATAGCAGCAACCGGATGGCGATTAAATGTGAAGATGTCTGGTATCAATATAAAGATGGACGCGTGGCCCTAAAAGGCGTCAACATCGACGCCATATACCAAGGAGAGTTTGTGGGCTTCATCGGGAAAAACGGTTCAGGAAAGACGACTACCAGCAAATTGTTCAACGGATTGTACAAACCCACGAGAGGCCGTGTATTGGTTTTCGGTAGCGATACAAAAAAAATGAGCGTCAAAGAGC
>JANWZT010000330.1 GCA_025054515.1 Candidatus Caldarchaeum sp. | reverse complement strand
CAGCGACGATAAAACGCCTGTAGAAAAGTATCGCCAACCCTCCCAGCAACGCGAGACCCATCACATCTAGGGCGAACTCGTACAGGAGATAGAAGTCTCCGCGTAGAATTCGAAGCCCGAGGAGACGAAGAATGTCGTAGTCCACGAAGACTAGGGTGGTTCCGATGAACAACGCGATGATTCCGGAATATATCAGAAGATGCATCGCTCCTGCAAGCTTTTCGGCCACGACTTTCCTCTGAAGCAAACCATAACGTGCCATATGCGACAGCCCAGAGAACACGTTCGACAGAAGCTCGCCAAGATTCCTCACACCTATGCCGCGAAGCCTAGAAACAACACCGTAAACAAAAACCAGCGCGAAAGGTAGTAGGACAAGATACATCAGGAAATCGGTTCCTTCGGGCATCAGAGCGTATGTCTCTCGGATAGGCTCCACAGCGTCATTTATGAGTCAGTGGTTTTTAAACCATCCCGGCGCGAACACAGATTTATGAATTCGGAGAAAATATTTATTACGTGAGCGACAAGTCAAGTGTCCTCGCGGTCAAATCCGCACCATACTACGGAGGAAAGCTCGAGATAGTCCCTAAAATTCCGGTGAGGTCTTTGGAGGATTTCTCGATATGGTATACTCCCGGAGTTGCGGCGGTCTCGAAGGCAATCAGCACGAACAAAGAACTGAGTTTCGATTACACATGGAGATGGAA
>JANWZT010000032.1:252-11047 GCA_025054515.1 Candidatus Caldarchaeum sp. | reverse complement strand
TAGGCGGGATGACGTTGCTCGTCATGGCGGAAAACCTGTTGATGCTTTACATCGGCTGGGAAATCGTCGGACTCTGCAGCTACGCGCTCATCGGGTTTTACAACAAAAAACCCGAAGCCAACGCCGCGGGAATCAAGGCCTTCGTAACCACTAGGGTGGGAGATGCTTCGATGCTCGTCGGAATCGTCATCCTATTCGCGTTGTTCGGCACGTTCAGCTACACGGGTCTGGAAAAAGCCATGGCAGACGCCGTCGCGAAAGGAACGCTGTCGACCGCCGCCATCATCATTCCGCTTCTTCTCCTCTTCGGCGGCGCCGTAGGCAAATCAGCACAATTCCCCTTGCATGTCTGGCTGCCCGACGCCATGGAAGGCCCCACACCGGTCTCGGCCTTGATACATGCCGCAACCATGGTCAAGGCAGGCGTCTACCTCGTAGCCCGTCTCATCTTCACAGTCGTTCCCTTCGAGGCCTTCCCGCCGACCATAATCGCCGACTGGTATCTAACCGTGGCCCTAATCGCGGGATTCACCGCCTTCTTTGCGGCAACTATGGGCCTCGTTTCATCCGACATCAAACGGGTCATCGCCTATTCGACAATCAGCCAGCTCGGCCTCATGCTCGCCGCGCTGGGCATGGCATCCGAAATAGGATGGTTTGCCGGAACATTCCACCTACTCAGTCACAGTATCTTCAAAGCCCTACTATTCCTCGCGGCTGGAGCCGTCATCCACGCCGTCCACACCAACAACCTCGACGAAATGGGCGGCCTCCGCTCGAAAATGCCCATAACCTTCTGGACATCGACCGTGGGCATCCTATCACTTTCAGGCGTGCCGCTCCTTAGCGGCTTCTGGAGCAAAGACCTCGTCATCGAATCATCCCTACAATCGCAAAACCTCATAGTGTTCTTCTTCATCGCAGGAGCATCCGTCCTGACGGTCGCATACAGCCTCAGATGGCTCTACAAAGTCTTCCTCGCACCAGCCCACAACCACCACAACCACGTCCACGAAGCACCCAAAGTCATGACAATACCACTCATCATACTCGCCGCGCTATCCGTCTCCATCGGCGTCACAGGCCCGTTCTTCGAAGAAGAATTCCACCACTACCTAGGACTACACGGAAAATTCTCCGTCAGCCTACCCACCTACGCCACAACAGCACTAGTCCTCGCAGCAGGCGGAGGCCTTGCATACATCTTCTACCTCGGAAAAATCAAACATCCCGAAGAAATCCGACAAACACCCTTCGGAGCAACACTACACCGAATACTCGCCAACCGATACTACGTCGACGCATTCTATTACCGCGTCTTCGTCGACGGCCTCGACAGACTCGGCTCAGCCGTCCACAAATTTGTCGAACTAAAGGTCATCGACGGATTCAACTACTTCATCTCAAAGGCCACGGTAAGCTTCGTCCAAGTCTTCCGAAACATACAAACAGGCCAAAGCAACATCAACATAAGCGGGCTCATCATCGGCCTCGCCATATTTCTCCTACTGCTTCTCCGATTCGTCTTCGGAATCAGCTGACTATCCTCACCGCGAATACACAATTACCCTTGTCCCCAAATCCGCACTGAACTTCCGAAACATCCACACTCGACTTGAAGAATACTTTCGAAGCTCCCGCGATAACCCTCCCAATCACCATTTTGCAGAAAAACTCCTTCTCAGCCCATGCTGGATTACCACAGACGGGGCATTGCTTAAGTTCAACAATGAACTTGTCTGAAGACCTTTGCCTAACCACGGCCTTGCAACCAAAGGCCGTATTCAAAACTTTCTCCATCAACCTTTCGAATGAAAGACGCTCCTTCGAAACGACGCTATAGGAATATAATCTGGCGAACATTTCACTCATGCATCCGATGAACTCTCTTTTCTCAAATTCTTTGTCCACGCGACATTTCAAATAATCAAGCATAACGGAAAAAAGAGACACAAAACTCGCCGAGCTCACAAGCCGAAGCTTCTCCCCGTATTCGCTCATTTTTTCACCGAGAAATTCCTCGCTCACCGGAATAGACACCAGCTTCAAAACACCTTCGTCGAACAACTGGGCAAACAAAGGCATAACTTTTTCCAATTCGTCGCCAAAGGCATCACTTATCCAGCTAAGCCGCCACCCAGACGTTTCCTTGAAAAATAGGTAATATTTCGGAGAGATTTCTAAGTCATCTTTTTCGGTGAAGAAAAGCTTGATTTCATCCCCCCTTTCGAGCAACGGCGTCAACATTGCCAAAGTTTGGTGCGGGTCCACCGCCGGCGAAACTTTGACGATAATTTTCCCGTTCTCAATAGTGTATTTCACGGGTTTTAGGTTGAACTGGTCTTTCGAAAGCCTGATTGGGATGAAAAACGTTTCGTAGCCGCGTGCAGTTTTTTCAACGGAAATCTCGATTGCTCCATCTGCTATGGACATGAGTTTTCTTTCAAAATCTACGAAAGTTTTCTTCGGAATAACGAAAAACTCCAAATGACCAGCTCGTCTCACTTCGGACATCCAAAAATTGATTAAGCGCAGAACAGCGTCCGAGCCATGTTTTACCAAAACTTGCGGAAGGTAAAGATGAACGATTATTTGATGCGGTTCTATGCTTTTTCTCAGCCTGTTGACACTTATGGAAAGCTCCTGCAAGTCGTCGACATTTACCAAAGCCTTCTCCCTAAGCGCTGGTTCGTCAACCACAGGGGAAGGGATCAACTCGAGCAGTTTACGGTCATGAAACAGAGCCGAAACGAACGATTTTCCTTCGACAAATGTGTCGTCAGTAACCATCACGATGCTGCCGGCATAGAAAAAAAGCAATTCGTCAACATCAGGATTCCCAGTGAAGACCCTACCTCGTCCTCCAATTTTCACGTGCACTGAGCCTTCACTGGGCACATTCATCTGTATTTGATTTAACATAATCGTATATAAGGCTAAAAGTTCCAAACAACTTGGCCAGCCCAAAATTAATATCCAAACTTGCATCTCGAGGTCGGCTGGGCGGCCCAAATGGCCAAACAGTTGGGTCCACGTTCGCCGCTTTTTCCGTGGCCTTTTTGTTTTGTTTAAAAAGTTTTAAGGATAGACTTATATACTATTATGGAAAGTCAAAGCGAAAAATTTTTTTCCAGTCAAATTATCCATAACACGAAACAAAATGATAGGAATGGTTGGAAGTGTTAGAACACTGCTGACGATGCGTCCTTCGAAACAATCCGTCGTGCTGCTGGTCGCACTCGCGGCTGTTTTGGCTCTGAGCTTGATATCAGGAGTCCTTGCTGGAAGGCCCGTCGACGCCATAGGCTGAACCTTCCCATCCCTTTTTTTAGGCCACGATTTTTATCAGAGAAGTGACCCGTTCTACGAAGGATTCCAGCGCAACCCATTTACCGTCTATGAAATGTTCTCTGGGAACCGTGAACCATCTAACTCCTAGGGCTGTGACGTTGAGCACTGGAGCAGGGTAGGCGAAGTCGGCGTCTGCGGGGATGTGGAACCTGATAAGGTTTCTTCTTTTGAGCTTCCATGTGGAAAAATGGTAGTTTTTCAGCTCACTGTCTTTGATTGATTCTTCGAGTTGAGTTATGAAGACTATGTTTACATCTTGGTATGCAGTCCTTCGAAGCGGAACGTAACCCGTTATCAACCTGGTCCCCTCGACGTGCTTTTCTCTGTGGTAGCTAAGGAGCTGGGGCGAAACACCGTGTTTAGCAGATATCTTCTTCATCTTGACCTTTGGTTCGACTTCGATTTCCTCTATCAACGTCAAGTCGGTTTCGTCGAATTGCTTCTCGTCAAATCCGTTGCTTACAGAAATTTGCGGTACGCGGACATCGACTTTCGATGACCATCTTGAATTGATGAAGTCATACATCGTAACCCATTCAGGCAAATAGTATCCGTCGGTAATTTGAGCGAGGAAAAAATCTTCTAAAAGGTCTGCCTCTTTCAACATCGCCAATATTTCTTGTAGAGCTTTTTCATCTCCTTTCGGGGGCACCATCAATATGATTTGTTCGCGGTCGTTTTCGAGAGGAGCTCGGTAGACGACGTAAACCGTGTCCAGCCAGCTTAGCAGTGTTTGCTTTTTCGCCGCCGGTACCCGTCTGTCAAATCTAATGAAGATCAGGGTCGGCGCTAATCCCAGAGCCCAGTAATCAACTACGGGCTGAAGTCGGAAACCTGCTTCGTAAAATTTCTTCAGATAATATCGGCATGTTTCAACGGGCATGTCGAGCTCGTAGGCTATGCGGGGTACTTTCGTCGGGCCGTATTTCATGGCGGCGGCGATGACTGATGTCAAGGCCCAGCGTGTCGGAGGTGAAGAAAGTTTCACAGAATACAAGAAAAGCTTAATTATATTTATGTCTTTTCAAGCAAAACTGCGGCATTTTCCAGCTTTCACTTTGAGACCTTCTGTTTCACGAAAAAGCATCATCATGCGTCAACAAATAAATTGTCGTTTAATACGTTGATGCACGATGTTGCCGTGGACGGCTTTGCAGATTCCTTTGCTTTCTTTTGCGGTGTTTCTGCCGATTGTGTTGACTCCTTTGACGTTTTTGGTTGGAAGAGTTGGTTCTTGGCGTGCTGCGGCGGTTTTCTGTAACGCCGCCCTGTTAATCCCTCTACTCATCATGGTTTACCTTACCCCTGATGCTCTTTCGGGCAAAACCCTTTACGAAGAATACCAGTGGGTTCCGGCACTCGGGTTGACGGTTGGGTTCGTGCTCGACAGCCTCAGCTATCCATTCGCCCTTCTCATCACTCTCGTCGGATTCTTAGCAGGCGTTTATTCTAGCAAATACATGGAGAAAGAACATGGGTTGACTTCCTACTTCACGTTGCTTCTGCTTTTTGTTGCTGGAATGCTTGGTGTTGTGTTGGTCACCAACCTGTTTCTGTTCTATATTTTTTGGGAGCTCATGCTGATTCCCTCTTATGCGCTGATCGCCTACTGGGGAACGGGGAACCCACGGCTCATCGGCTTCAAATACTTCATCTTCACCCACGCCGGTGCCCTCTCCCTCCTCATCGGCATAGCATGGCTCGCCGCCCTATTCAACAACCTGAACATCTTCGAGCTGGGGGCTTTGGCGGCATCGCAGGCAGCGGCCCTTAGACCTGTTTTGACGACGATAGCCGTTTTGATTTTCATCGGTGCAGCGGTCAAGATGGCGGTCTTTCCGTTTCATACGTGGCTGCCTGACGCGCATGCAGAGGCGCCGACACCGATAAGCGTTCTGCTCAGCGGAGTGATGATCAAGACTGGGGTTTACGCGGTCGCGAGGCTTGTTCTTGGAATTCTACCTTTCACCATGGTTGACCTCCGTCTTCCGGTCGCCGTTCTCGCGGTGTTGAGTATGGTTTGGGGAGGTGTGATGGCCCTTGTTCAAAACGACGTCAAAAGACTTCTCGCATACAGTAGCATCAGCCAGATCGGGTACATCGTTTTCGGCCTCGCCACGGGTAACGTCGCGGGAATTCAGGGCGGACTTTTCCACGTCCTCAACCACGGCTTCGCCAAAAGCCTCCTCTTTATGGGCGCGGGCGTGCTCATCCACGAGCTAAACGAAAGAGACATTCGCAGGCTGGGAGGGCTTGCTTCAAAGATGCCTTTGACCGCTACGGCGATGCTGTTGGGAGGACTTTCGATAGCGGGCACTCCGCCCCTGGGCGGGTTTATGAGTGAATGGATGATTTTCACCGGTGGAATAGAGGCCGGCTGGACGGTTTTCGTCGCCATCGCCATATTCGCGACAGCCATAACTGCTGGATACTACCTGCGGATGATCAGAGCGGTTTTCTTCGGCCAAGCCGTTGCAGAAGCAAAAGACCCGGCCATTTCGATGCTCGGTCCGATGTCTCCGCTAATCGTTCTCGTCGTGGTTTTAGGATTTCTCGCCGCCCCGCTCGTCGCCGTCATCGCAGACACTGCATCAGCGTTATCCCTCTACATACCTCGGTGAGTGATCGCGTTCACTACATGCGACGCTGATAGGTCAACCGAATGTCTGAATACAGCCGGTTTTACCGGTTATGTGGTCGGTTGTCGTTTCCCGGGTTGGCGGCTTATTGCGATTGTGTTTGACTCTGGGGGATTTTTCGAATTAGGTTTTTTGTGTCGATTTTTTCGAAAAGCTCCGGAAAGTTTTCCCGGAAATACAACCTTATGACGTAGGCGGTGACCGCAAGGGCGACCACGCCCGCCCCTATCATGGTCCATCGTGGGTAGGCCAGTGATTCCGTCAAGAAAAGCGATGCAGCAAGCCACAACACTGGGGTAAAGAGGAGGAAAAAGGCGACGAGGGCCTTCGTGACGTTCATTTTGTCGGCGAGAAGGCGCGCCACCGATGAGGTGAAGCCTTCGGTGAACTCGAGCTCCGACGCCGTGTCCGAGCCGAGGCCGTAGAATACTTTTCCGATGGATTCGAAAAGCTGTGGAGTTGATGCGGCGAAGAAATCGGCCCGCAAAAGGGCCCTCCTCAATCCGTCTAACGCGATGAGCTCAACGCTGTTCCCCTCGGTTTTGACCAATAACCCCCTCCGTTTCGCGAATTTCTCAACTTTCCGTAGGTTTTCGAAGGTCATCTGGAAAACCGGGTTTTTCAAAGACATGCCGAGCAAAGGCGGACTGTAGGGAAGATATCTGTTGACCGAGAAATTTCCGTCCCTAAATTCGGGCATTTTTTCCTGAATGACTGCGTCAGGCAGGTTCTTGTTCAGCTGCTCTTCGATGTGTTTGTAGGCTTTGACAAAGGCCTCGGACATCGTCAATCGAAAGCCCATACACCTATTTAATTTTGTGTCCCGGAGAGTTCACGACTGATGTTCGGCGAGAAAACAGGCGGTGAACCGGTCCGGGCCAACGGAGTATAGCGGCGGCTCCGATGCATCGCATTTTCCCTGCATGAAAAACGGACATCTTGGATGGAATCGACAGCCCGAAGGAGGGTTGATGAGACTCGGCGGCTCACCACCGACCACTTTCCGGAAACTCAAACGATTACGCGGATCAGGGTCTGGAATGGCATCAATCAAAGCTTGGGTATAGGGATGACTGGGGTTTTTCAGAACATCTTTCGTAGGCCCTAATTCGACAAACTTTCCCGCATACATCACAGCTATCCTGTCGGAGAAATATTTCGCAGTCGCGATGTCGTGCGTGATATAAACCATCGTCAACCCGAGCTTTCTCTGAATTTCCCTCAGCAAAAGCAGGATTTCAACCCGGATCGATGCATCTAGCATAGTCACTGGCTCGTCCGCCACGATAAACTCAGGCCTCGAAATGATGGCTCTCGCAATTGCAACCCTCTGTCGCTGGCCGCCGCTGATCATGTGAGGATATTTGTAGGCGAAATCTTCCGCTGGAACAAGCTTGACGTCTTCCAAAGCTTTGAAGACCGTTTCTTTCCGGTCTTTGGGAGAGCCTATACCGTGAACAACCAAAGGTTCTTCGACAATCCGGTATATTGTGAACATGGGGTTGAGGCTGGAGTAGGGGTCCTGGAACACGGCCCCGATCCTTCGTTTAATCGCCTCAAGCTGTCTATCGTCGACGCTGTTAATTTCCTGTCCGTCGAAATAGATTTTGCCCGCAAAAGGCTTAACGGCTCCGAGAAGGGCCTTCCCAAAGGTGGTTTTACCGCATCCGCTTTCTCCCACCAGCGCGAGAGTCTCACCCTTTTCAAGCGCTACCGAAACGCCGTCGACCGCCTTCACGACTCCAACAGTTTTCAAGAACCTTCTGACCGGAAAATAGACCTTAAGACCCTGGACTTCAACCAAGACACTCAACTACATCTCCTCCCTAAGCCAACATGATACTCGGACATCGCCGTCAACGGTCGTAATTCTGGGCTCCTCCCGTTCGCATTTCCCCTTAATCATGTATGGACATCTCGGATGGAAACGGCATCCCGACGGCGGGTTAATCAAATCCGGCGGAGCGCCGGGGATGAATTTTGGGACCCTCTCCGCCCTAAGCGTTGGAACGCTTTCAATCAGTAACTGAGTGTAAGGATGCTTCGGCGAGTTGAAAATTTTTTCCGCCGGGCCGTTCTCGACTATTCGACCCGCGTACATGATGGCGACTTTGTCGGCGAGTTCGCTGGCCAACGCTAGGTCGTGAGTTATGAAGATGTAGGAGGTTCCGATTTCGTTTTTCAGCTTTTTCAATAGGTTCATGATGTTTGCCTGCGTTATTATGTCGAGGGCCGAAGTGGGTTCGTCCAAGATGACTATCTTCGGGTTTGTAACCAAAGCCATGGCGATCGCAACCCTCTGCCGCATGCCGCCGCTGAATTCATGGGGATATCGCGAAGCCATTTCCGGTTTAATGCCCAGATAGGACAGTGTTTCGACGGCTTTTTGGTGAGCTTCGTTTTTTGGGATGTTGAATCCCTGTATCAGTGGTTCAGCCACCTGTTTAACGATGGGTATTACCGGGTTGAGCGTGTTCATAGCGCCTTGGAAAACCATGGCAATCCCGTTGAGTCTGACTTTCTTCCTGAATTCTTCGTCGCTGAGTTTCATGACGTCAAGTCCGTCGAAAAAGATTTCGCCGGCGTATTTTGCCGTGTTTTTGGGTGGAAGCCTTATCAAGCCCAACGCCAAAGAAGATTTGCCGGAGCCGCTTTCCCCTACAATCGATAAAGTTTCCTTTGTTCCAAGCTCAAAACCCACTCCATCAACAGCTCTGACAATCCCTCTTTCCGACTCATAGTAGAGGAATAGATTTTCGACTCGGAGCAACAAGTTTTCCCAGAGAAAAAGAAAAAAGTGTTTTAAAAAGTGTTTTAGCTTGGTCTAGGGCGCCGCATTATCGAAAGAACCGACATGACGAGGGCTATTACGGAGACGACGAGGACGAGCTGGGCGGTCAGGAGGATCGTTTCGGCTGTTCTTGTCAGCCGTGCCACGCTTTCGTTGATGGTTGTCGCTGACGCTGTTAAGGTGTTGACGGTTGATTCTACTCTGCCGACTCTGTCATTAACCGTTCCCACCCTGTCGCTAACGGAGTTGATGGCTCCCTGTACGCCGGATAGGGCGGCGGCGAGGTCTCGGCTTATCGTTCCGAGCCTATCGAGCAATTCCTTGGAAACCACTTCGATGCTTTCGACAAGTGGTTCTATGTTGAGGACGTCGACGAATTCTTTGACTGCCGCCACCGAAGCAACTTCGTCGCTGTAGGCGGCTATTGTGAATTCGTAGAGCCCGCCGGGCCTAAGGGTTTTTGTGAAGTCGGGTGCCAGCCTGATGATGAACCTCGTCGGCGTTACTTTGTCGGCGCTGCCGACCTGCAGGATTTCACCAGTAACTGGGTCTTTTACGAGATAGATGGCGTACAGAGGTGCGGGGCCTCTGACGTCAACAAGCAGCAGCGACTCGCCTCCCGGCGTGATGGTGGATTTTCCGACGTTGGCTATTTCAACAGATGGAGGAAGCCCCCAGAAGTTGTCGCCGGGCCGGTATGGATAGGTTGGGTCGCGGAAGGCCTCCAGCTTCAGGTATTGGGCGGTGCTGTCGAAGGCGGTGAGCATGAAAGGTCCGTTGCTTATCCAGAGAATCGAGTAGCGGCTGTGCCAGCCGAGAGACGCGTCGTATCTTGCTACGGTGTTTTCGCGTGTTTCGAAGACTCTGTCGCCCACTCTGAAATACCCCTCGGGATAGTAACCCGCCGTCTTTAGCGCGCTGATGGCGGATGCCACGGCGGAGGCGTGGTCTCTTAACACGAGGCTCAGCCACGGCACTCCCCGTGCGGTCGCTGCCGAGTCGCTATATGCGAATCTTCTGTCTTCAAAGACCAGTTTGTCCATCGCGGCGCGTATTTCCCACGGGACGGTCATGCAGGGAGCCGAAACAACCCAGAGGTTGGCTTGGCTCGCGATGTAGTTGGGGTTGAAATGCCAGTAATCTATGTAGGATTCAACACGGTTGTCCGGGAGGATTCTGAGCCCTTTAAGCACTTGGGTGAAGAAAGGCCTGTTCGTGGTGGCTACCGCGCTTTCGAGAGCTGACTTTGCGGGGTCGGCGACCACGTCCCAAAGGCTCGCGAGGTTAAACAACAAGTCGGCCATCGAAATTTGAATTCCATGGTGCCACTTGGACACGAAATACTTGGAGTAGTCAAGCGTTACCTTGCTTTTGGCTTTGACACCGGCTCCCACCGGCACCCATCGGTCGTTGGCCGCGTCCCAGACGACGGCGTCTGCCGGAACATCGAGGGTTCCATCCGGGCCGGCTGTCACCACATCAAACGACGCCCGAATCGGAATCGGCAACCCGTTAAACGGATGTGGATAAATCGCTGGGTCGCATGTACAGGCAGCGGGGTCAACGGAATAAACGTCTCTGAAACCGCCGACGGGGTTCCAGGTCGTTCTTTCAGTCCAAACCCAGAGATGGCCGACCTTCATCGTTGCTTTACCCGGAACATACGCATTTCTCATTACGTGCCAAGCCCTCAAACCAGCCCCAACGTCGTTAGTTATGCCCACTACCTTATCGGTAGTGATGTATGAGTCGAGTCTCGTCACACCCCAAATTCTTATAGATTCTGTGATGCCAAGCTCCGAAAGCTGTCGGTAAAGGCGGTCTCTTTCTTCTTTGCTTTTGAATTCGCCGCGATAAATTTTCTGCCCAAGTTCATCAGCCAGCTTGTTTTCATACTGCCAGAATCCCGATTCTGCCCAACCAGGCATGAAAGTGTACCACGGTGCATTAAACTGGTTGATGGACCCAACATCATATTTGTCAACCGCAGTCTTACCCCAGCCTTCAGTGTATA
>JANWZT010000032.1:0-242 GCA_025054515.1 Candidatus Caldarchaeum sp. | reverse complement strand
TTCGGGTCTGTGCCGTAAATTATCTGGATTGCCGGACCGAACGGTAGGTAAATTCTTTCGACGGTGAACCCGAGCTTCTCAAGCTCGACAGCAAATGAATCGCCCATCTGTCGGCGTTCGTCCTCGATTCTGATGATGAATTTCAGTGTTACCGGCTTTCCTCTGTAAACCCATTTGCCGGCCACCTTCTCCGCACCTAACTTTTTCATCTCTTCGTCAACGATCGACGCCGCGAGAGCAGG
>JANWZT010000329.1 GCA_025054515.1 Candidatus Caldarchaeum sp. | reverse complement strand
CAAACGTCGAAGGAAACATCTACAGTGACGTAGCTGCGTTTTGGTGGCGAGAAGCAGAGCTTCGGGCAGGTCTGATACCATGCATCGACTACTTCTTCGAGTATCCGCCGGCCGCCTGCCTGATCGTCTATGCTTCTCGACTGCTCGGAGACGGGGCGCTGCTGGGTTACTACGTCGCCTTCTCTTGGCTGAGTTTACCCGCTTTCATCGTTGTTTCATGGTGTTTGACAAGGCTCGCAGGATATCCGGGAGCTTTCTTCGTCCTCATGCCCAGCATGGTCATCTACGGCATCTACAACTTCGACCACTTCTTCACCGCCTTTCTCGCCGCATCACTCCTAATGTTCATGAATGGAAGAAAACGTCTGGCCTACCTGTTGCTCGGAGCTGGTTTCTCGGTAAAAATTTTCACAATCCTGCTTCTCCCAATCTATCTCGCGGAAAGCGTTGGAAGAAGGAAAATCGCCGAAGGCGTTCTGTTCTTTGTGGTAGGTGCTTTGCCGGCATCGCTTCCGGTCGTGGTGCTGAACCCCGTGTGGGTTCCGGAGTTTATCGAATATCACGCAACCTGGGGTCTTGAAAACTCGTGGACGGTCTGGCTCAGCAACGACCCATTCTCCCAGTCGGCCAAACTCATCGCATACCTGACCGTCATCCTACTCCTCATCAGGACCTACGCGGCTTCTCTCCCGCTTCCGATGAAAGGGTTTCTCGCGTT
>JANWZT010000328.1 GCA_025054515.1 Candidatus Caldarchaeum sp. | reverse complement strand
GCTTCACAAAACAAAAGGCACATTATCGTATGAAGAAGTGTTGAAGACGGTAAAGGCTAAGGCGATTAGACTGTGCGCTGAAGAGCTTGAAAAGCTCGCATCCCGCTCACGACTTTACCTAGGTGTTTTAGCCACTTTGGGGAAAGAGGGTAGAGCATGGTCTGAAATATCCCTAGCGGTGGAGAAATTGTTTAAACGAACGGTAAGCGACCCACAGCTCGCAGCCCTCCTCCAAAACCTCATCAACCTCAGCTACATCCAGAAGGTAAACGGCCGGTACAAGGTTCTAGACCCGCTGACTGCAGAAGCAGCGGCCGTGCTGCTGAAGAAATCAACCCAAAAACCCTAACAAGCTAGGCCTTCCATTTCTGACGCTACGTTTAACAAGATACACTCCCGTAGGCCGGCGCCTCAACAAACACAAGCGAAAGATTTTTGCTTTCTACACCTAATTTCTGCACGCAAGCAGGTATGCGGTTTTAAGCCTCAACCAGCCAAACCTCCTCTTTTCGTGCTGCGTCGTAGGCTTCACCGTAAATACAGAATGCTTTTACGTATTGGAGCAAGGTTAAAGGACCCCTCGTATAAAAAATAGCCTAGGCCATTATTCCTGTAAATTTTAGCTGGACGAATTCACCGAGAAAACACTAACATATGAGACAAAAAAGGAAGTCTAGTGGCTGCAGCCGCATGACGGACCGCATCCATCGTTAACGGATTCGCC
>JANWZT010000327.1 GCA_025054515.1 Candidatus Caldarchaeum sp. | reverse complement strand
CGGCGTCCGAACGGCCAAAGTCTTCGCCAAAACCTTTGAAGGATTGACGTTAGGCCAGAGAACAGACCTCTTCGTCACAACCCCGACTAAACGACCCGTCCGACCGTCCGTGACGACGACCACGTCAACCTTCTTGTCGGAAAAAATTCCGACCACCTTCGTCAACGGTTCTTCGCCCAAAACCGACACGAAATCAGCAACCATGATGTCGCCGGCTGTTTTGTCCATGGACGCGTAACAATCCGAAAAAACTCTATTTAAGTTGAAAGAACAACATGGACGGGGGAAAAATGGTTTTTAAGACCTTAACTCATGGTCAAACTGCGTGAAGGCCCTGGTAGCTCAGCCCGGTTAGAGCGGCCGCCTTGTAAGCGGCAGGTCGAGGGTTCAAAGCCCTCCCAGGGCTGTGCTGGTCTAAACCGAGCCACGGCTTTCTTGGGTAAACCGTCCTCACTTGGTTGATTTTCTATTTTCGGTTTTCAACAAAAGCCATCCGGTGCTGATCTCTATTACATCCAGAATCCTCTTCCATCTTTCCAATCCCGGAAAACTGATCACGCGAGAAAGCGCTCATCTCTCTAACGCCGTGCTTAGCCTGAGTTTCGAGTATTTGACGAGGTTGGCTCGTTTGAGGATGTTTATCTGAGCGTTTATCGTCGCTTTGCTGTACCCTGTTATCTTGGTTAGTTCTTCTTTGGTGGTGATGCCTTTTTCCTTGATTGCTTCGAGTATTTTGGTGGTGGTTTTG
>JANWZT010000326.1 GCA_025054515.1 Candidatus Caldarchaeum sp. | reverse complement strand
ATCGTCAGCCTGATTTCGTCCAGCCGGTTTTCAAGGGTTTTTCTGGTCAGTTCGCCGAGGTCTCCGAGCAGCATATCCGCCGTCCTCAAATTTTCCACCGGTTTTCCCGCGTAATCGGCCAAAGCTTCGACCAGTAAACCCGCGTTGACGCCGTGCCGCATCTCCCCCATCAGCATCCTCAGAAGCCATTTCCTTTCAACCTCGTCGCCCCTGGCGAAAAGGTTGGACAGCATGCTCTTCCGGATTTCAAGGACGCCGTTTCCAGAAGCTTTCATTATGTTTTGCACAGTATTCCATACGTCTGAAATTGTCAGCGGCTGAAACTCAGAAAGAAGCGCCTGTTTCTGAGAATATGCTTTGAAAAGGGTTGAAGGCCCGATGTTGGTCCCGATTCTTCTTATCCCTGAGCTTATTCCGACGAGGAGCAAGGCCGCGTACCGGGCTTCGTCGTATTCGCTAGGATGAAAGGTCCGTAGGTAGTTGACGACGTGCTTGATTTTTTCGTTTTTGGAATTAGTTGCTTCGAGCTTTTCACATAAAAGCGCGAGTTCTTTGAAAGCTTTCGCCATGTTTCATTCGATCGGAATTTTGACGCCTTTCGGAAGGGCGATTTGAGCTTTGACGAACAACAGCCCCGCCTCGTATTTTGCTTCGATTTTAGACGGGTCGATGGGACGCGGCGTCTTCAGCGACTTTCTGAATCCCCTGCCGTAGCTGAACGGGTAGAGAAGGCTGTATTGTTTGTCGGGGGTCATGTATTCTGCAGT
>JANWZT010000325.1 GCA_025054515.1 Candidatus Caldarchaeum sp. | reverse complement strand
CAACCTACCGAGGACTCCTTCGGTGAACGACGTCTTCACCGACCGGTTCCTCCCACCCAAGGAGGAGCGCACAATCTAAAATCATCCCATCATCTATTTTTGTGCGGTAGAGTTGATACAGCTCAAGAACGTAAGCTTAATGTACACATCCAAGTCAGGCCTTAGGACGCTCAACTCTCTGCAGGCTGTCCAAAACCTGAACCTAACAGTTGAAAAAGGAAGTTTCACATCGATCGTCGGGCCAAGTGGATGCGGGAAAACAACGATTCTCAAGCTGATTTCCGGCCTTATCCTGCCGACCGAAGGCGAGGTTTTCGTTGACGGGAAGCGGGTGGAGAAACCGCTTTCGATCGTGGGAATGGCCTTCCAGAACCCGGTTCTTCTTCCGTGGCGCACCGTCCTCCAAAACATTCTCCTCCCCCTCGAAGTAGTCGAGCCCCACAAATCGCAGTTTCCCAAAAAAAAGTCGGAATACGTTGAAAAAGCTCTGTCACTTCTTCGTCTCGTTGGTTTGGAAGGCTTCGCCGACAAAAAGCCTTGGGAGCTGTCTGGAGGGATGCAGCAAAGAGTGTCATTATGCAGGGCTTTGATACACGACCCGGCCGTTCTTTTGCTCGACGAGCCGTTCGGCGCCCTCGACCTTTTCACCAGAGAAGACCTCTGGAACGTTGTGCAGAACCTGTGGATGAAAACGAGATGCACGGTGGTTATGGTGACCCACGACCTAAGGGAAGCGCTTTACCTTTCGGACAAGGTTTACGTGATGAGCAAAAG
>JANWZT010000324.1 GCA_025054515.1 Candidatus Caldarchaeum sp. | reverse complement strand
CTCAGTCGACGGCCCGTCGCTCAAGAATTTATCCGAACATTTCCGGAGAAACGGAGCAGTTCTATTCACCCTGATCCCGTTAGTGGAGGCAGATAACAGTCTCGAAACAGCCTTGAACGAAATCGAAAAACTACGCGTCGAATCCCTCAAACACTACTGGAGCTATGTCTTAGCCCTGAAACAACGAGAGCTTCTACCGCAACTCATGCATCTGCACAAAACTCTGAGGACAACGGCATGATCGACAAAGTCCTCCGCGTCATGGCGCTTCTCCCACCGGTGCTAATTACCCTAACCGCTATAACACGGACACAGCTGTCGAACCCATTCGTCCTGATCGGAATGCTGTCGCTGATTTTGATTTCTTCTACGGACAGTTTCAAATGGGGCGGCATAGTGTTTGTATACGTGCCCGCGATTTACACAGTCTATCTTCTGTTAACCGGTGTAATCTCACCTTTCCTGGGCCTCGCAGCCGGATACATATTGTCAACTCCATTCGTTCTGGCGATATCAGCATACCGGACAAACAGCATAACAGGCCTCATAACCGGGTACTACGCCTCGTATCTTTTCTCGCTTCTTCTGTACGGCGTTGTTGTAGGCGGAAACGTTCAACCGGAGAGATTGTTCCTAGCTCTCATCCGCAACCTTGTGGGTATCGCATCCCTCGAAAGAATAAACCTGACACCTGCAACACCCGAACCATCTCTTGTATACAACTCCATAGCTGCGCTCGCAACCTTCTCACTGCTAGTATGCCTCGCGTTCTTGGAGAAAAGCCGCAAG
>JANWZT010000323.1 GCA_025054515.1 Candidatus Caldarchaeum sp. | reverse complement strand
CCTCCCGGCCCCAGATTTGCGAATACGATGGTTGAGTATCGCATCTTAGCCACCCAGTTTCTTCTTGATGATTTCGATGGTTAGGGGTAGAATTTTGTACAGGTCTGCGACGAAGTAATAATCGGATTCCGAGGCCAGTGGGGCGTTGGGGTCTGTGTTGACCGCGACCACGGTCTTCGAATCACGCATACCGACGAGATGCTGAACCTGTCCAGAGATACCTAAAGCGATGTAAAGCGAAGGCCTTACTCTCTTCCCCGATAAGCCGATGTGCCTCTCCTCCTCCAACCATTTTAGGTCTCCGGATATCGGCCTACTACATCCGACTTCCGCTCCGATTAGCCGCGCGAGCTCTTCGGCCATCGATAGGTCTTCCCTCCTCTTGAACCCTCTCCCAACCGCCACCACGATGCTTGCTTTCTCCAAATCAACCCGAGCCTTTTCCGGTTTCATCGTCTCTATGAAGTTTACAGTTGGCGCTTCGGTGAACAAGTTAATCCTTTCTACCTCCGGCTTGGCTCTTGAAAAGACAGCCTCGGTTGAAGGCTTGACTGACACAACGAAGGGCCCGCTCTTCAACAACAGAGACGCGACATACCCTCCCCCAAGAACTAAACGTTTCGCCACGACACCCTCTGCCGATTTTTCGAGCGACACAACTTCGGAAGCATAGGCCGCGTCAAGCCTCTGAGCAGTTCTTGCTGCAATTTCGTTGCCTCTCTTCGAAGCATAGACCGCTAGCAAATCGACGCCAGTGACTTTGACCAGCTCAGACAACGCGTGGGCCGCAGCA
>JANWZT010000322.1 GCA_025054515.1 Candidatus Caldarchaeum sp. | reverse complement strand
GAAAATGCAGTCATCAGCGCCGGCGATTCGATGTTGACCTCCACGTACGAGCCGATTGCCGCATAGTAAATCCCTAACACGTTTCGGTCCCTGAAGGAAATAGCGACAACTTCTTTCCCGTCCGAGTCGATGCGAGAAGGCGACCCGGACAGAGGCAGGTCAACAACAACCGGAGGGGAAAGCCCGTCGACAGCCGTCAACAACATCAGTCCAGCGAACGTCAACGCCAAAACAGCCGGCTTCCACAAACCGCCACACAAACACAAAACCATCTCAAAAATGTTACCACAGCAGATCTATTACTTGCGGCGGGCGGGATTTGAACCCGCGACCTTCGGCGTGGAAGGCCGACGTCCTGACCAGGCTAGACTACCGCCGCTTCATTTGTTCACATCTGTTTGTGGTATAAAAGATTTAGGCAAAGCCTGCATGGTTTTGGACGATGTTAAACGAATGGGGTGAAAACACCAACAACCGTTCGTACAGTCCTTTACTCAGAATACATCGACGTAAATGAAAACAACACATAGCATCGAATGTGTGCGGGTGAGTGTTTGGCTTTTAAGCCGTGGTGGGCGCTTTGGTGCTTTCGCTTTTCGAAAGGTTTTCGCAGGCAAGCACCCTCGCAATCTTCGGAATAGTCGTCGGGTTCGACATCTCCTACCTCCGCTACGCCTTCATGGGAGCGCTCATCATCGTCATGCTCCTCTTCAAGCCAACCGGGCTGGTCGTCGAAAAACCCGTCAAAACAGAGCTGTACCAAGTCTTACGAAACAAGAGTAGGAAATAGTTTCACGGCATCTCTT
>JANWZT010000321.1 GCA_025054515.1 Candidatus Caldarchaeum sp. | reverse complement strand
CCATTTCAACGCCAACTTCTTCAACAGCACGATGAGAAACCGTCTCGAGCTCCACAGCGTCGACCGGAGAATTCAGTCAAACCTCGACGGCGTTTACAGGCTCTCGGCCGAAGACCAGCTGGAGCTCAAGCCAATCGTTCGTTATGTGGAGGTGGGCCACGAGCCGGCGACCATCCGGGAAAGTCTCCTCGAACAGGTTTTCCAAATCGGCGAAAAATTCGTCAAAGCATGTGCGGAGCTTGTTCCGCCGGGCGTTATAGGGCCTTTCACGCTCCAGTTTTTGGTTACGCCGGAGCTTGAACTGGTTGTGTATGACGTGGCGGTGCGGGTTGGCGGGGGGACGAACGTGTACATCGGGTTGGGAGGCCAGTACAGCAAGCTCTACCACGGAAGGCCCATATCGATGGGACAGCGCGTAGCCATGGAGGTTAGGGAGGCGTTGGAAACGGATTCGCTCCAGAAGGTGACGACTTGAACAATCTGACCGTCGCAACCGTCGCAAGCCATTCCGCCCTCCAAATACTGAGGGCCGCGAAAAAAGCAGGGTTCAAAACAGCGGGCCTTTCACTCAGCGGTGTGTCTTCCTTCTACAGAAGGTTCGGGTTCATCGACGACGTCTTTGAAACAAAAGCCGAAGATGTCGAAAAGCTCGCCCCGCTTCTCAAATCTCGCAACACCATCTTCATTCCGCACGGAAGTTTCGTCGAATACTGTGGCCCTCGTAAAGCCGAGTCGTTCGAAGTTCCTTTCTTCGGCACACGTGGGCTGATAGCCGTCGAGGCTTTTCAGGAAAGTAAGATGCAGCTTCTGAGGGA
>JANWZT010000320.1 GCA_025054515.1 Candidatus Caldarchaeum sp. | reverse complement strand
CGGCGACAAGCTGGACGTTCTGCTTGTTCCTGACTTGTTTTTCCAAGAGGTAGGTGGTTAGGCGGTCGGCGAGTAAATGCCAGAAAACCCATGCGGCTAAAGCTGGAAGGATGTAGCGGATGTAGAAAACTTCTGTAGCGGCCAGTGGCAGTAGGGGAATGTAGAGAGCCGTGAGCACGACGACGTCAAGGCTGTTTTCATGTGGGTTGGGGGAGACTTTGAAACCATGTTTTGCGGCGTGTCTGTTTACAACTATGGCTGCGAAAACTCCCGCGGTGATGAGTGATGGGCCGACAGCCCACGTCAGAGATAACAAAATAGCCGTGACCAAGTAGCTCTGGGTTATCGGAAGGTAGGTTGAGGCGGCGAAAGATATGGTGGATACGATGAGCCCCGCGGTGACTGAATATAGGTACCATTTTCGCAGGGGATGGAGGCCGCTGACTATCCATCCGATCCCGAAGGCCATGACCGCCGGCCCAACGTCGAACTGCAGAAGCGTCAACAGCTGCAAGAACCAGCCCGCGGGAAAAACCGGTGAACCTGTTTCAACTCCCAGCCCGAGAAGAAAACCAGCAGCCGACAGAACGGCTCCGCCGAGCAGGAACAACGCCCCAGTTTTAGTCGACGGCTCGGCCATTTCTACCACTTCAACAGCCCAGTTCGGTAAAGGAAGGCGGTGGCCAGCAACATGGTGAGGAGAACGAGGAATGTAGGATGGGTGTTGACAAAGATTTCAACGACTTCGTTTCTGCGTTGTACGGCTGGTGCGCGTTGAAGCGCCAAATACGTGGAGAGCAGAGATATTCGCCACCATCTGTTG
>JANWZT010000031.1 GCA_025054515.1 Candidatus Caldarchaeum sp. | reverse complement strand
AAGCTTATTCGAGGCGTGGCGCTATCAGGAATTCCATTTTCCCGCCTGTGATGGGGAACGATAGTTTGATGGGTTTGTTGGTCGAGAGCTCGATTTCCGTTTCGTCTGAAAGCGATTTGCTCGAAGAGACGATTTTCTCCAGATACGTTAGGCTGAAGCTCGCGGAAACTTCTTTGTCGGCGGATATTTCGTGGACGATGCTGCCGTCTTTTTCGAAACGGGAACGATGCGTTTGGACGTCGCTTCTGCTGGAAACAATCAGCTCGTTAGGGGTTATGGTGACTTTGGCGTAGTCGCTGACCAGAGAGGCGTCGTCGACTGCTTCATAGAAGGCCGATGTGTCGACGCGGCATTTCGCTTCGAAGCTGAGTTTCGGGACTGGCGCGGGCCCCGCGCCGGGCTCGAGAGTGCTGAGGACGAAGGTTCTTTCTTTGCGGGCGGTCTGGTTTGTGAACACGAGCCGCAGCTTTTTCTTTTCGTCGTCGTATTCGAGGGAAAGCGTTTCGTTTCCCGCTCTTTTGAGGAACTTGAGGAGCTCGGTGATGTTGACCTTGATTTCAACGGGTTTTGTGCACGAATATTCTTCGGCCGCTTCCTTGTTAAGAACGAAGTTGACCATGCTTACGTGGGCTGGGTCCATTCCGGTGAGCTTCAGCGATTCGCTGTCGGCAGTGAAAGAGCCTTCATCGACAACGGATGATATGGCTTTGACAAGCGATGCAAAATAGTCGGCGGACGGAAGCTTCAGACGAAAGGCTGCGGATGTTTCTGCCATGATGTTATCACGAAATGGGGCCAATATATCCTTGAAGAGTAAGACGCATAGGTTTCCAAGGTTTTACTCCGATATCGTTGTCCGGTGATTTGACCATCCAACAGATATATCCATGCGTTTGCAACTCGTTCAGACGTTGACGGCTCGGCGGAAAAAGATAAAGTTCGAGATGGAAACTGGCGAGGGCGACAAAATATCGATCATGTTCGAAGGCTCGTTGAGCCGTGAAAAGCTATACCAGCTCGCCGACTTTCTCGAGCTCGTGGGCGGAGTCTCCGAACCTTCTGAAAACATGAAAGGCAGCAAGTTGACGAAGGTGATGGATACGATAGAGAAACATTTTCCCTTTTCGTCCTTTACGTCGCGTGACATCGTAGAAGCCTACCAATTCGAACACCGGGAGCAGATACCGCTCAGCACGGCCTCGACCTATCTGGCCCGTCTCGCGGAACGAGGGTTCCTCGAAAGGTCTGGAGCCGGAAATCTGGCCCGCTACAGGCTGTTGCACAACGAAATGCGGCAAAAAGAATTTGAAGAAGTTTAGACGGTGACGGCCACTTTTTCAACCGGTCCGACGGCTACTTGTGCCGCTGCGAGGCGTGCTATCGGTACTCTGTAGGGGGAGGCGCTGACGTAGTCCAGCCCGGCTGCGTGGAAGAACTTGACGCTGTCCGGGTCTCCGCCATGTTCGCCGCATATCCCGACTTCGAGACGTGGATTCGCTTTCTTCCCCTCCTCTGTCGCGATTTTGACGAGTCTTCCGACTCCTCGCACATCAACCGACTCGAACGGATTACGTGGAAGAATTTTCTTCTCGAGGTAGTCTGCCATAAATTTGGCCTCCGCATCATCCCTACTGAACCCGAAAGTTGTCTGCGTCAGGTCGTTGGTGCCGAAGGAGAAGAAGTCAGCCACTTCAGCGATTTCTGAAGCTGTCAGAGCAGCCCTCGGCGTCTCTATCATCGTTCCCACTTTGAAGTCGATTCTTTCCCCAATCTCTTCAAACACTTTTTCCGCCGTTTCTTCGATTATTTTCCGGAGTATCACGAGCTCGGTTTTTTCGCTCACGAGCGGAAGCATTATCTGTATTTTCGCTGTCTCGCCGTGCTGCCGTCTCACATCTATCGCCGCTTTCAAAATGGCTCGGACCTGCATCTCGTAGATTTCGGGATATCTTATGGCGAGCCTGCACCCTCGATGACCCAACATAGGGTTGTGTTCCTTCAAAACTAACACCTTCCGCAACAACTCCTGACGCATTAGAATCTCATGCTGGGGGCCGTGGGATGAAGCGAGCTCAAACATCTCTTTCAGAATTTCTTCAGCGGGCGGGAGGAATTCGTGAAGCGGTAGGTCGAGAAGACGCACCGTGACGGGAAGGCCTTTCATAACCGCGAAAATCTGTTTAAAGTCATTTACCTGGAATGGCAGTAGTTTTGCGAGGGCCGCTTTTCTTTCTTCAGGCGTCTGGGCCATGATCATCTCCCGTACGATTGGAAGCCGGTCTGGTGCGTTGAACATTCTTTCGGTTCTGCATAGTCCGATGCCTTCGGCTCCGAAAGCTCTAGCCTTTTCCGCGGCCTCGGGTGTGTCGGCGTTGGCCCTCACACCGAGTCTTCGATGTTGGTCGGCGAGGCGCAGCAACTCATAAAGCTCCGTCGTCAGCTCGGGCTCGGTTGTGGGGACTTCGCCGAAGAAGACCTGTCCAGAGCCTCCGTCGATTGTTATGACGTCTCCCTTCCTAACAACAAGTCCTTCGGACGTCGTGAAATAGCCTTCATCCATGTTTATCCGAATGCTTTCACATCCAACGACCGCGGGCTTGCCCATGCCCCGCGCCACCACAGCGGCGTGACTGGTCATCCCCCCCCGCGAAGTAAGAACACCCTGCGCCGCTATCATGCCCTTAATGTCCTCTGGCGTGGTTTCGGGCCTCACGAGAATAATCTTCTCACCTTTCGCCCCTCTTTGAGCCGCTTCATTAGTGTCGAAAACGACGATACCGCTCGCGGCTCCGGGAGAGGCGTTGAGGCCTTTCGCTATCGGCTTGCCTTTGTAGCTGGGGTCCAGCCGTCGGTGGAGGAGCTGGTTCAGCTCGTTGGGGTCGACGCGGAGAAGGGCCTCTGCCGCAGAAATCAGGCCCTCCTTGTACATGTCGACGGCGATTTTCACGGCCGCCTGTGCGGTTCTTTTGCCGTTGCGGGTTTGAAGCATGTAGAGCTTGTCGTTTTCCACCGTGAATTCAAAATCCTGCATGTCTTTGAAATGTTGTTCAAGCTTTTTGGCCATGTCTTCCAGCTGGCTCAACAGTTTCTGCTCAAGCTTATCGATTGGGAATGGTGTTCTGATTCCCGCTACAACGTCCTCCCCCTGCGCCTTTGGAAGATATTCGCCGTATAACTTCTTCTCGCCCGTCGAAGGATTGCGTGTAAACCCGACGCCCGAGCCTGATTTTTCGCCGAGGTTTCCGAAAACCATCATCTGAATGTTGACGGCTGTTCCGAGGTCGTCGGGTATCTTGTAATACCGCCTGTATTCGACTGCCCGTGGATTGTTCCATGACCTAAACACGGCCTCAACCGCCATCTTGAGTTGCTCAAACGGGTCTTGCGGAAGTTCCATGCCTTTTTCCTCGCGGACGATTTGCTTGAACTTCTCCACGATTTTCTTCATTTCGGAAGCGGGAATTTCGATGTCAAACTTGACGCCGAGCCTATGACGTGTTTCCTCAAGCAACTTCTCAAACCGGTCAGTCTTGACACCCATCGCAATCCGAGCGAACATCTGGATGAACCTCCTGTAGGCGTCGTAGACGAACCGCTCATCTCCAGTGAGTTTGACAAGGCCTTCGGCCACGGCGTCGTTCAGCCCAAGGTTCAAAATCGTGTCCATCATGCCGGGCATCGAGTACGGCGCCCCCGACCGGACGGAAACAAGAAGCGGGTTCGAGGGGTCGCCGAATTTCTTACCCGTCCTATTTTCGAGGACTTTCAGCTTCTCCCTCAGCTCTTCAAACAGCCCTTCCGGAATCTTCCCACCGCTCCGATAGTACTCTTTGCAGGCCGAAGTGAGTATGATGATCCCCGGGGGGACGGGAAGCCCTATAGCCGTCATCTGCACGAGTCCGTAACCTTTACCGCCCAGCTCAAACCTACCGTAGTTTACCAGCTCGTCGAATAGCCCCATATATTTCATGTATGTCGTAGACATTTTTACTCGCCTACATTTAAGGTAAATATTTCGCAAAAGCCGTTAAAATGGAATCTATGTCCTCTTTCTCTTTCCCCGGCCTGGGCTGGGGATAGATAAGCGGTTCGATTCCAGCTCGGGTAAACCTGTTCAGCTGCATGTTCAAATCTTCGTCGCAGAAAAGCCCAACTTTCTCCAACAACCCCTCTTCTATCGTCTGGGCCGCTTTGTCCCGGCCATGTGTCTCCATGGTTTTGAGAAAGGTTTGGACAGCCGCTCCATGTCCCGCCTGAATCAAGAGTTTGCGGTATGGCGGCGAGCTCATGTAGAAGCCGGCGGCCTTTTTCATCGCTGCGACAGAGTCGGAGCTCCGTGAAGCCGCTGTCAATACGAATGAATATTTTGTGAAACTTTTTGCGGGGTCGGACGATTTTTTCAAACCCTCTTCAACGAATTTGTCGACGTAGGATGCGGCGGCCGGGTCGAACATGTTGAGAATGATGCCGTCCGCGATTTTGCCGGCGAGTGTGAGCATTTTCGGGTTTAGGCTTCCGAGGTAAATCTGTGTGTGAAAGGCTGTTTTCAGCCACAGTCTAACGTTGTCGACGTTGTAGAACCTGCCGTGAAAAACCACCCGCTCCCCCGTCAGAAATTTCCTCACAATTTCGACGTATTCCTCCATTTTCGAGGTTGGGTTGCTAAAGTCTACGCCGTGGCCCTTCCGCGTTATGTCCGGTCCTCCGACGCCGAGGCCGAGGAGAAACCTGTTTCCCGAAATTTCCTGCAAAGTCGCCGACGTCATGGCCGTGTTCATCGGTGTTCTGGCGAAGATGTTCAGGATGGCTGTTCCCACCTTGATGCGTGAAGTCGCCGAAGCCGCCAGAGCAAGTAACGGCGGAGAAGCACGGCTCATCTCCTCGGTCATCCAGAGGGATTGAAAACCAATTTCCTCCGCCCTGCGGGCAACATTAACCACTTCGAATGGAGTCAGGTCGACGCTCCGAAGACACAATCCCACCTCAAACTTCAAACCTGAAACACCAAATCATGATGAAGTTTCTCCAAAGCCTTGACATCCTCGACCTTCTTCATCCTATCCGCTCTGCGCTTCAAAAACATCTCATACATCTTTCTTTCGGTTTCGTTTTGAGGAGTATAAGGAGGAACTGGAACTGGTTTCCCCGTAGAATCCACCGACACCATCGTCAAGTAGGTGGTGACCGCGTGTCTTCGGACACCGCTGGACGGGTTTTCGGTCACGACTTTTGCCGCCACTTCGATGGATGTTCTACCTGCTCCCGTCAGCACGGCTTCGATATCGATGATGTTGCCTTCGCGGATGGGATACACGAAAACGGTGGAATCGACGGAAGCCGTGACGACGATGTTTTTCGCGTAAGAGGCCGCCAACGCACCCGTCAACTCGTCGAGGATGTGGAGCAGATGACCTCCGGACATTATCCCTCCTATCCTCGCCTCCTCCAGAGTCACGAGATGGGAAGACTTCATCCTAAACCTTGCGTCTGGCCCGTATTCATCGACGTCAAGGCTCGCCTGTTCTCTCGTCCCCAACAACGTCTTCCTCCTCAGCGCCCTCGCCTCCGCAAGTTTGTAGACATTTTCTTCCCCGGGTTTGGGTTCGATGGTGTGGGGGAGCGGTCTGGGCTTCCCCGTGGAATCGACGGCGACGAAAACCATGTGGGATGTCGTTGTCAGCACGGGTTCACCGACCATGTGGGGATATGTGTAGGCTGATATTCCGATTTCCATCGACGAACGGCCTGTATATTCTACCCAGGCCTTGATTACAACCATGTCTCCGAGAGACACGGGCGAGAGAAAAAACAGGTCGTCTAAAGCGGCGAGAACCACGTCGCCGCGGCTGAACCTAACGCTACACAAAGCTGCTGAAGATATCATCCATTCCATCAATCGGCCTCCATGAAGTCTTCCGATGGGATTGGTGTCGTAGGGCATCACAAAAAACCGGGATTCGGTTACAGTTTGGCCGATGCTGATGATCCGACGCACGTAGCAAGAGTTATAGAGCGGCTAAAAAAGATGTGAATTAAAGTGAAAAGACGGCTGTTTTTCGGGCTGGCCGCTATGTCGGTTGTGCCAGCTCTGTTGTTGACGGATGAATCAAGCCGTCTCGAAAAAACCATCATCGACGCAGGATTGGGGGTGAAGCTGGTTTTCCTGCCAGACCTCCACATCCATCATGAAGAGAAGCGACTTGCTGAAGTTTTGGAAGCGGTTTTAGATGAGCAGCCCGACGTCGTCGTGCTTGGAGGCGACCTCGTCGACGAGTACACACGGGACACGCGTTACGTCGAAAGATTCGTTTCCGAAATACCGGGACGCGAGAGATATTTCGTCATGGGCAACCACGAATACTGGAGTGGTCGGGACTCATGGGTCAGGAAAATGCTTCATGAAAGAAATTTCCGGGAAATCCGCGGTCTCGCCGAAAGTTCTCGTCTCGGAAAAATCTACGGCTTTGACTGGAGCGAGAACCGTGTCTATCCAAGGGTTTCGGCTGAAGGCCTTGTTTTCGCCCACGACCCCAACGCTTTCGATTTCGTGGACGGCCGCTGCTTGATGCTTGCCGGCCACACCCACGGGGGCCT
The DNA here is from genome assembly GCA_025054515.1 of Candidatus Caldarchaeum sp. Taxonomy (GTDB): domain Archaea; phylum Thermoproteota; class Nitrososphaeria_A; order Caldarchaeales; family Caldarchaeaceae; genus Caldarchaeum. The sequence continues at coordinate 4,540 of JANWZT010000031.1, read as the reverse complement.
CGTCCTTGGTAACTTGACACTTCTTTCAAATTCAAGGTACGCCAGAGGTTACTACACAGCAGGTCAAAAGTCGTTATACGTGTCGAAAGGTTTGGGACAGATATTCCCACTCCGTCCCTTTTCAAGCCGGGAGCTGGTGGTCGTCGTTTAAATTTTAAAAGCGGGTCGTTTGATTCAAATTCAGATGCAGGAATCGCAAAGGGTAAGCGGCGGGGAAATCCTCTTCCGCACGGTCAAGCCAGCCGACATATTGGAAGTGATGAACATAAACAGAATATGTCTCCCCGAAAACTACACCTACGGGTTTTTCGAGGAGCTGGCCAAAGAATATCCAAGAGCATTCTGGGTAGCTGAAACCAACAACAAAGTCGTCGGCTATATCATGTGCCGCGTCGAAAGAATCTTCTCTAAATTTGATTTTCTGAAAATTCGGAGGGCCGGACACATCGTGTCGATAGCCGTTCTCCCAAACTACAGAAGAAAACGGATAGGCGAAGAGCTTGTCCGAAGGGCCGTTCATGCGTTGGCGAACGAATACGGATGCGAAGAAGCTTATCTGGAAGTCAGGGTAAACAACAACCCGGCCATCCAGTTGTACAAGAAACTCGGGTTTGTGACGAAAGAAATACAGCGGAGATACTACGCCGACGGCGAAGACGCGTATGTGATGGTTCTCAAACTTCCTGTCAGCTTTTAGATCTTCTGGACAACCCTTTTGGCTTCGTCCAGATCTTTGTGACTGTCGATGCTTATCCAGTCGTCGTTTTCGTAAGCCACGGCCAGAAGCGATTTCTTTTCGACGAGGAGCGGGAAAGTTGTTTTCTCGAGGTCTCCATTCGACGGAAGGTAGTCGAAGACGGCTGAGCTGAAGGCGTAGACCCCGGCGTTGATGTAATGTGGTAGACGGGGTTTTTCTTCGAACTTTTCAACGAGGTTGGAACGTTCATCGAATTCCACGATTCCGTAGGGTGAGGGAAGTTTCGTCAAGGCCATGCATGCGATGTAGTTGTCGATTTTCTCCACCAGCCTTAACGGGTTCAAGGTCGTGAGGACGTCTCCGTTTACCACGACGAAAACTTTATCGGATTTGATAAGATGTTCGGCATTCTTGAGGGCGCCGCCGGTTCCCAGCGGCTCGTCTTCGACCGAGTATCCGACCTTAACCCCCAGCCTGTGTCCGCTGCCCAACGCCTCGATGATCTTCTCTCGGAGATATCCGGCGCAAACTATGAATTCGTTAATCCCGTGTTTCTTAAGCCATTCGATCTGCCACACGATTATGGGTTTGCCCGCTATTTCGATGAGGGGTTTGGGGATCGATTCCGTCAAAGGTTTGAGACGTTTGCCAAAGCCGCCGGAAAGAAGAACGGCCTTCAAACTATCTCCCTATCCTAACTCTTTCGCCTTCTTTAAGGTCTTCCACGACTATCCCCCGTTCAGCCAGCATATTTCGCAGTTGGTCAGCGAGGTCGTAGATTCCTCTTCTGCGCAGCTCACGGCGCACCTCCAAAATTATTCTAATGTATTCGTATGCATCAACTGTCGACGGCTTTTTCTCTGTTTTTCGGAGTAGGCCTAATGAGTTGCACATTTCCTTAAAGATGCTGTGGAGATAGGCAGCGTCGTCTCTGCTAAGTCCGTTGATGACCGGGTTGAATGTTTTTACGAATTCGTACAAATCTGCTAAGGCCTTCGGCGTGTTGAAATCTTCCGACATTGATTCCAGAAATTTTTCACGTATTTGGTATGCTTTGGTTCTCAACATGTCGTCTGGACCTTGTTTCTGGGCCTCTTCGGCGGCGTGCCTTAAGCTTTCGGCGAAATTCACCAGCTTAGAGAGGTTTTCCACCGCCTGCTCCATCGCCTTTTCGGAATAGTCAATCGGTGTTCTGTAATGCGAGGAAAGGATAAACAGACGGACTTGGTCTGCGGAATAACTCTGAAGTATCTCTCTGATGGTAATGAAGTTGCCGTAAGATTTGTGCATCCCTTTGCCGCCGACGGTCAGCTCGCCGGTATGAAGCCAGTATTTGACAAAAGGTTTCTTACCGGTCAAGGCCTCTGACTGGGCGATTTCGTTTTCGTGGTGCGGGAAAATCAGCTCCTGCCCGCCGCCGTGTATGTCAATTTGTTCGCCGAGATATTTCATGCTCATGACGGAGCATTCGATGTGCCATCCCGGGAATCCTCGGCCCCAAGGTGTTTTCCATGAAAACGGATAGTTGGGCGGAGATTCTTTCCAGAGGGCGAAGTCGGCTGGGTTCTTCTTCCTCGGGTCCGGGTCGATCCGATGCATGACCAGTTGTTCGGGCCTTATCTTCGAAAGCTTCCCATAATCCGGTAGTTTTCCAACGTCAAAGTAGACGCTTCCGTCCAACACGTATCCATATCCCATGTCGACGAGCTTTTCAACCGCTTCGATAATTTCGGGAATGTGCATGCTCGCCCTCGGCTGGATGTCGGGCCTCCTAACACCCAGCTCGTCCATGTCGCGGAAAAACTCCATCATGTATTTGTCGGCCACTTCCATCGGATGTTTCCTCAACCTTTCAGCGCCAACAATCATCCTGTCTTCGCCGGTTTCGCGTAGATGACCCACATCCGTAACGTTCCGAGCGTATTTGACGCTGAACCCCGAGAATTCGAGGAACCGGATGATAGCGTCGAAGGCTATGTATGTTCGGGCGTGGCCGAGATGGGCGACGTCGTAGACTGTGGGGCCGCAGACGTAGATGGTTACCAAACCCGGGTTGAAGGGTTCGAAGACTTCGAGGTTCCGCGTCATCGTGTTGTAGATTTTAATCAATTCATCGATGTTTGTTTGGCGATTAATTTATCCCCTTCCAATATCCCAGAAACATTTATATAGGGGGAATCACATCCTACAGCGAAAGGGTTATAGGGAGAAACATGAGAAAAGAGTTCTCACCTATAAGTCTTTCATGAAAGGTGGTTGAGAATGGTCAGGAAAAGTTGGAGAGAGATGGAGTTTTGCCCAGAATGCGGCCAGGAGATGCTAGTCACCGACCAGAGGACGGGCGAGATAACGTGCTCCGTATGTGGCTTCGTCGTCCAAGAAAAAGACGTTGACATGGGGCCTGAATGGCGAAACCTCGATGAAGAAGACGGCAGCCGTAGTAGGGTTGGCGCACCGCTTTCACCCATGTACCGAGACCACGGCCTTTCCACGGTTATCGAAGGCGTAGACGAAGATGCTTCTGGAAGGAAGCTGTCCAAGGAAACGAGGGAGAAGATGCTCCGGCTCAAGAAACTCGATGCAACATCGCAGGTCAACTCCAGCGAAACAAGAAACCTACAGCAGGCCGTCAACATCCTTCAAATCTACGTCGACAAACTGCGTCTGTCCCAGCCGGTTGCGGAAAGAGCTATGCTGATCTACCGGAAAGCCTTGAAGGCAGGTCTCGTAAGAGGCCGTTCAATCAAATCAATCATGGCCGCCGCCGCCTACGCCGCGTGCAGGATGCTGGACACGCCAAGGGATTTACGGGAATTTGAACGCTCTTATTCAGCGGTCAAGAGAAAGACCATCGCACAGGGATACAGGCTCTTACTAAAACATCTCGGGCTGAAAGTCCGCGTCGCAGACCCAACCATCTACGTCCGCAAAATCGCCGCCAAAGTAGGCCTCGACCAGCGAACTGTTCAAGAAGCTGAAAGGCTTCTCAACGAAGCCATCAAACGGAAAGCGACCGTGGGCAAAGACCCGGTGGGGATAGCTGCGGCAGCTCTCTACATGGCCTGCCAAGAAACCACGCAAAATCTAACGCAGAAGGACATCGCCAAAGCAGCCGGGGTCACGGAAGTAACAGTTCGAAACAGGTTCAAAGGCCTGAAAGACGTTCTCGAAAGCTTAGCGGCCTAAATTACCTCTATATTTTCTTCCGACAATCCGAGGTCCAATAAAGCGTCACGCACTCTGTCGCGATGGTCGCCCTGCAATAGAATCTGTCCCTCCTTCACAACCCCTCCGCAGGCGAGAGTTGCTTTCAGCTTCGACGCTATCTCCTGCAAATCCTTCTTCGTCCCGTTCAAACCCTCAATCACGGTAGTAGGCTTGTTCCATTTACGGAGCTCCAGCTTTATCCTCACCCTCTGCTGTTCCCGGCTGATGGTGCCGCAAACGCAAATCGATTTGGGAAGACCGCAAGTCGAGCATATCTCGGCCATTACTTCTTCCTCTTCCTCACCTAACTATTCTGCCGCATGGGTTGTTTTTAAAGTTTTGAACCACGTCATCAACTCTTAGTGTAGTTCCGCCGCTTCCTTTCATATTCTTCAACGCTGTAAGCGTATCTAGCCGGCACACCGAACACGACAACGTCGGACGGAACGTTCTTGGTCACGACCGAGCCGGCGCCGACCACGGCTCCGTCCCCGATCTCCACACCTGGCAGGATTACTGATGCGGCTCCTATAATTGCTCCGACGCCTATGGTCGGGCCTTTGAGTGGCGAGCCTACGGGGTATGGGTCGTTGGTCATGACGACGTTCGGTCCGATGAAGGCCCTGTCCATGATTT
>JANWZT010000319.1 GCA_025054515.1 Candidatus Caldarchaeum sp. | reverse complement strand
TTGTTCTCGCGGTCCAGCCGACACTTGCTGGAGCCGAGGTTCTACAACGCGCCAAACCCATCGAAGCCTTCCTCGAAAAAGAGTTGCCGGAAATTGATGTGGAAATCTACGTTCCAACTTCCTACGCGGCGGTGGTCGAAGCTTTGAGAAGAGGTCATGCGCAAGCAGCTTTCATGGGTGCATGGCCGTCTTACCTCGCGTGGAAGCTCGGCGAAGCGGAGGTAGTTCTGGCCGAAATCAGGACTGTCGGCGAAGGAGACAAGCTCATCCAAGCACCGCAGTACTATTCCTACTGGGTTGTGATGCCCAATTCACCCATCAAATCAATTGAAGACCTTCGTGGCAAAAAGGTTGCGATGCCCAGCCCTATATCGACATCCGGATACGTAGCACCTGTTGCAAAACTCGTTGAACTCGGATACATCAAAACAAAACCGGGAGCGGAAGCCGACCCGAGCACCTTCTTCCAAGTAGTTTTCACCGGCGGATACGCACAGTCTTGGACAGCCCTCAAAAACGGCGACGTCGACGCAGCAGTCATCGCCGGCGACATCCCTGCATCCCTCTATTTTGAAGCCATGAACAACAGCCGTGTAGTCGGCGTCCAAGGCCCCATTCCCAGCCACGCCGTAGTTTTCGCCAAAGACTTGAAAGAACCCATCCGGTCAAAACTGATTCAAGCCCTACTCAAACTCGGTGAGCAGGAGCCGCAGCTGATGAGGCAGTTCATTTCCGCACTTTTCGTCAAATTTGAACCGACGACGTCGGAGCAGCATCTGGGCGCCCTCCGAAAATACCTCGAGACCACCAACCTCAGATACACGGAAAGAGTAGGATAGACAA
>JANWZT010000318.1 GCA_025054515.1 Candidatus Caldarchaeum sp. | reverse complement strand
ATTGAATATTTCTTCGACTAAGGGGCGCACTTTGCAAGGCGGCAGTATGGAAACAACAATTACTCCGGTTTTGATTCCGAGCGATTTTGCTTTTGCAATCATATCAATGCATCTCCGTGTTTCGATCAGTTTGGCAAGAGTACTGGACGCCGGATTGATAGTTGTATGCGGACTTGCCAATCTATGTATTTTGGTGGAAATAGTCACGGCCTCGACGAAAGATGGTATCGACGCTCCCAAGGTCGGGGTTAGCTGGATTATAACAACGTAGACCGCTACGCCGACGGCCCACGCCGTTAATTCCCTGATTTCCGGGTTGCTTTTTTTGGACAGCCAGATAGATGAGGCGTAAACCAGCCATATGGCGTACCGCTTCAACCATTTCCGAATCACGCCGACCGACCGACCGACCAAACCCAGCAAAGCCCCACTTGGAGCAGGAAACCGACCTCGCCGAAAACCATCCCGTCGATACCGAAGCTGCCCGCGCCATTATTATCCCTCCTCTGACTGAGCTCAGGCGACATGAACAACCGTCTTCTATTCCGACGACGTGAACGATGAAAGAACCGCCTTCCCCTTATCTGTCAAAGAATAGCGGAAAGGTTTCCCCTCCCTCGTTACCAACCCTCTTTCGTAAAGGGTTTTCATCAAGCGGGCCGTGTGTTCACGGCTTAGGTTGAGGCTCCGGCTGACGTCACTTGATATCACGCTCCCCTTCTCGTTTATCAGCTTCAAAGCCGCTATCGCCGATGCGTGAAGCTCCTCACGTGCTCCAGCCTTTTCTTTTTCTTCAGATTCCTTTGTTTCCGCGGGTTTAGCCGGCGACATTGGCGTGATGTTGTGAC
>JANWZT010000317.1 GCA_025054515.1 Candidatus Caldarchaeum sp. | reverse complement strand
CAGCGGCTACCTGCGACAGGTTCATCGAAGCCTCTTGTTCCACGGTTTTCCTCTTGACGAAGATGCCGCAACGCCCGTCCGGCAGAAGCTTGACCTGCGCACACTGCGCATAGGGACACTGATATCCTATACAAGGTGCGTCGACCCAGTTACACCACGGCGGATCACGTCTAAAGTCGAGAACTTTTTTGCCGCATCTGAAAAATCTGCAGAGAGGGTTGCAAATTGGCGTCGGCTCTTTACTCAACGTCCAGTTCGGCAAACCCGAACCTCACTCTTCAACATCCTGTCGTACGGTGTAATTTTAACGTTGTTTCGGACGTTTTCCGAGGAAAACAGCAAAAGACAGCATCATCGCCAACACCACAGACAGTCCCATCAAGACTATTATGTCGAAGGATAGAAGCGTTTCTCCGAAAGCTATCGACCGCGCCAAACGGACATCAATATCCGTCGGTCCTTCGGGCAGCCTCCGTTCACGGATTATCAGCTCTTGACCTGAATACAAGTCTATCAAAATTTCGGCCGGCCTTTCAAGCTCAACCGTCAAAGGAGCGGACGATGTTCTGCCGTCGAAAAGGGTTGACTCCCCGCTGCGGATGACGGCCCTCAAGTTTTCGACGGGCTTTCCCAGAGAATCTAACACGTAGACACGGACTGGGAAGTTGACCGACAGAAGTCTGATGTTCTCCGTCCCACCTTTCAGTTCGGCCACACGCCTGTAGACAACCGTGTTTTTGTAGGAAACCTGTAACTCGTTCGGGCCTGGGAAGACGTCGGCAGAAGCTGCGCCGTTGACCGTTGTGACGTTGTAGGTCCTTGCCGTAATGGGGTCTTTGATCGTCAAGAC
>JANWZT010000316.1 GCA_025054515.1 Candidatus Caldarchaeum sp. | reverse complement strand
CGTATTTCTCCACTATGTTTGAAAGAAACTCAAAATGCTGGTCCTTGCTTTTCCTTAGGTTTCTGTTTTTGTACAAGTACTCGTCTTTCGATGGGTCGTAGAGGCTTGAGGCCGCGACGTCGAGGCCCATCGCCGCGGAACCGGCCGCCTCTTTGACGGTCCCCAGAGCTGTTTCATCGTCTATAGGAGGGGCGTACGCGCCTTCATCCCCCTTTCCTCCCCCATAGTTACCCGCTACCTTCGACAGAATTTTCCCCAACCGCTTGTGAATTTCGACGTTGGTTTTCAGCGCTTCTTCGACGTTTCGAGCTTTAGTGGGAAACACGAGAAATTCCTGGATGTCTGGAGCCCCTTCGCCGGCGTGAGCGCCTCCGCCCAACACGTTGCCGAGCGGAATCGGGTATCCTGGTTTGAGACGCGAGATGTTCGATAGGTATCTCCACGCTGGAATTTGTTTTAGTTTTGAAGCGAGAACTGTAGAGCACGCGGATACCGCGTATGCAAGGTTTCCCCCGATGTTTGAAAACGTTTGTGTTCCATCTACTTTTTTCAGGAGTTCGTCGACGCCTTTCTGGTCGGCTGGGTCAAACCCGATCAGCTTCTGCCTCAAAACTCTCCGGAAAAAATCAACCGAGCCTGATGCACCTTTCTCGGGAAAGGGGACGGCCTCCCGAGTACCCCTGCTTTTTCCAGAAGGAGCTGAGGCACGGGCTGTAACTGAGCCAGAGGAGAGCTCAACCTCAACGGTCTCCGACCCCCTACTGTCTAGGATAACCCACGCATCTGCATTCGTTATCTTGAATGATTCACGGCTCATGCCTGAACACTTCCACCCTCAGAGTATTTCTGATAAAATTCCAAAACCTCGTCAATCA
>JANWZT010000315.1 GCA_025054515.1 Candidatus Caldarchaeum sp. | reverse complement strand
AGATGAGTCAGCTGGACGACACCCAATCACTTTTGACTCGAGATGAAATCAGATAGCCAGCATCATGCAACGGTTTTTCAGTGGAAGAGACTGGTGCAACAAAAAAAGGTGTTAAAGTTGATGCTACGGCGGCTGTTTTGAGAAGCTGCCGGCGCCTTACAATCGCCTCATCCATTGGTCACACCGGTCTACGGCTTCGCGACTGGATAGCCAGCCGCTACCCAAGCATCCATCCCGCCGCGGAGGTTCCAGATGTTCGTGTATCCGAGCATCCGCAAAGCAGTTATGGCCATCGCGCCACGGATTCCGACCTTGCAGTAGACTACTATCAAAGCGTTTTTGTCCTTGGGAAGCTTGTCGAGGTTGTCGGTCAGCTCCGTCAACCGGATGTGAACGGCGCCGGGAATGTAGCCGGCGTCCCATTCGGCTTTTTCACGAACGTCGAGGATGAAGACTTTCTCACCCCTATCAATCAATTCCTTCAGGTCTTTGATTTCGTAGAAATACCATTTCCCGACGGGAATGTTGTTGATGTACGCGTCAACCGCCCTGTAGATGATGCTCATTTCGTCGACGGCGGCCGTCTTTTCAACCGTCACCGTCGCAGTAACCGTTCTGTCTACCGTCCGCTCTAAAGTCCTGAGAACAGTTGTTGTAACAGTCGGCGTCTGAACGGGAAACAATCCTGGACTGGCGACGGCACCGGCAGCAAACCCAGCCAACAATGCAACCACAACACCCACAACAAGTACCTGAGCTGGTTTCATCCCATTCACCTCGACATAAATAATGACTCAAATATAAAAAAAGTTTTCTGTAAAGACACTAAAGAGAAAAAATTTTACCCAAATAATTAAAAGGTCTAAACAAACATGCATTTCA
>JANWZT010000314.1 GCA_025054515.1 Candidatus Caldarchaeum sp. | reverse complement strand
AACAGGAAAGTGGTTGAATACGAGAAGAAGGTGTTGGGAATCGCGGGAAGCACTCATCCGGACTCGATAACAACGGCCATCGCCATCGAACCCAGGATAGTCAAAAGAGTTGAACCGAGGTTTGTCGACGTGGAAAACGTCAGCGAGCTTACCCGCGGCATGTCGGTCGTCGACCATCTCGGCGTGCTCGGTCAAGAGCCGAACGCAGAAGTCTGCTACGAAGCCGACGGAAACCTCTTCAGGAAGATGCTGTTAAAAGTTTTACGCGGCGAAAAATGAAAAGTCGCGTGGCCGACGGGCCCGCAATCCCATAGAATACATCTACAACGAATCGCTGAAATAGAATAAACCATGGCCGGCTACCACCTTTTCGCGTAGCGGGGGGTGGACTCGAACCACCGATCTCCGGGTTATGAGCCCGGCGGGTTAACCTGGCTACCCTACCCCGCTGTCTATATCAGCGCTCTGGCTGAATTTATACTTCGGTACCTCGGATGTTGTGATGCCGCTATTTGATGTGCCTCGGCCGCCTCAGCTTGCCCAGTCCAGCCGGCTCGAGGTTGAAGACGACCGTTTTGAGAACCATCATCTCCTCGATGGAGTAGCCAATTCCTTCGCGTCCGATGCCCGAATCTTTCACGCCCCCGAACGGAAAATAGCCTACCCCGTGCCGTGGAAAATCGTTGATGGTTACTTCGCCGACCGAAAGGCCTTTAGCTACCTTCCACATCCGGTAGAAGTCGTTGGTGAAGACAGCCGCGTCCAAGCCGTATCTTGAACGAGATGCGATGCCGAGGGCGTGGCTTTCGTCCTCCACCTCCATGATAGGCAGCACGGGACCGAATGTTTCCTCCCAGACTATCGACGCATTTTGAGGGACTTTATCCAAAACCGTCGGATGATGGTAG
>JANWZT010000313.1 GCA_025054515.1 Candidatus Caldarchaeum sp. | reverse complement strand
GAGCTGGAGAAAGTGGTCGACGGCGACGTTGCGGGAATCATGCTTACGAACCCGAACACTCTCGGCTTGTTCGAGAAAGACATCGAAGAAATAGTGAAGATAATGCACCGCAACGATTCCCTTCTCTACTATGACGGCGCCAACCTCAACGCCATCGTCGGAATAGTTAGGCCCGGCGACATGGGGTTCGACATCGTCCACCTCAACCTCCACAAAACTTTCTCAACGCCTCATGGGGGCGGAGGTCCGGGAGCCGGCCCTGTGGGAGTGGTTGGAAAGCTGGAAAAATATCTACCTCCACCGCGTGTGAGAAGAAACCAAGCCAACATGTTCTTCCTCGATTACGGCGACAGCTCGAGCATAGGGCCCGTCAAGCTTTTCATGGGAAACTTCGGGGTGTTGATCAGGGCGTACGCCTACATTCTTTCGCTGGGAGGAGAGGGGCTACGCAGGGCCGCCATGCATGCAGTCGTCTCTTCCAACTATTTACTCGCCAAAATGCGGAACCACAGAGGTGTTTCCCTGCCATACGACCCGAAAAGACCGAGAAAACACGAGTTCGTTCTGAGCTTGGCCCGTCTACGGAAAGAAACAGGCCTAGGGGCTTTTGAAGTCGGCAAACGTCTCCTCGACTACGGCTTCCACGCTCCGACAGTTTATTTCCCGCTTATCGTCGATGAAGCCTTCATGGTCGAGCCGACGGAGACCGAATCAAAGGAAACGCTGGATAGGTTTTGCGACGCTTTCGCCCAAATCATCGAAGAATGTTACCGAACACCGGAAGTCGTGCGTTCGGCACCTCATAACACATCGGTCGGAAGGGTGAACGAAGCCAAAGCATCCCATCCGCTTCACTTAACTCCGAGCTGGCGGTCATATGTGAGGAGAAAACATGTTGAAAGTGCCACTACTCAGT
>JANWZT010000312.1 GCA_025054515.1 Candidatus Caldarchaeum sp. | reverse complement strand
TAACGGAAGATACGTCGTCGCCCAAAAGGACAACGTCAAGCTGGTAATGAGCTATGAAGCAGTTCAGAAGCTTTCTGAACAGATGTCAGACCTTCGAACAGTCGGGGAAATCGACGTTAGAACGCTTCTTGGAAAACACGTGCAAACGCCGTTGACAAAAGAACTGGTGCCGGTTTTGCCGGCGGATTTTGTCGACGTTTCCCTCGGGACTGGGGTGGTCTACAGCGTTCCGGCCCACGCTCCTTACGATTACGCCGCCCTTAAAGAGCTTCAGAAAAATCCGTCCAAACTTGTCGATAAAGGCCTCGACCCAAAGCTCGTCCAAAACATTTCGCCGAAAAAAGTCATCAAGACGACGGGGTTGGGAGATTTTCCAGCGGTCGAAGCTGTGGAAAGGCTCGGGATAACGAGTCAGATGGATGAACGTCTCGAGGATGTTACGAGGGACATTTACTCAAAGGAGTTTTATTCGGGTTTGATGGCTGTTGGCGAATTCGAGGGCCGGCCGGTTTCGGAGGCGCGGGCGCTTGTTATCGAAAAGTTGAAGTGGACAAACAGCGGGGATGTTTTCTACGACCTTTCGGGGAAAGTCGTTTGCAGGTCTGGGGACGAATGTGTCGTCAAAATCGTGGAAGACCAGTGGTTCCTCAACTTTTCAAACCCCGAATGGAAGGCTAAGGTGAAGGAACATCTTTCGCGGATGAATGTTTTCCCGGAGGCGGCGAAGACTTGGTTTCTCAACGTGGTGGATTGGCTTCGCGACTGGGCCTGCACGAGGAAGACTGGGCTCGGGACACCCCTTCCATGGGATCCATCGTGGAAGATCGAAACTCTGAGCGACTCAACCATATATCCAGCGCTCTACACCATAAGCAGAACCCTAAACCAAAACCTCGAAACCGCCAAAAACCTAAACA
>JANWZT010000311.1 GCA_025054515.1 Candidatus Caldarchaeum sp. | reverse complement strand
AGCTTCAGCAGAGCCTCGCCCTCATCCTCTCGGAGAAACAGCGGATAGAAGCGGAGTTGGCAGAAGTCAGCTCTGCTCTTGAAGAAGTGAACAAAATGGATGACGGCGCAGTAATTTACAAGGCGGTCGGCCCGGTTCTGGTCCAAAGCACCAAAACAAAAATTGCCGCCGAGCTCACCGAAAGAAAGGAACTTGCAGACACACGTCTGAAAGTCATCGAAAGACAGGAATCGAGGGCGAGGGCCCAGATAGAAAGCCTTCAGAAAGAGGTCCAACGTCTACTGGGAGGGGGGCAGCCTTCGGAGCAGTAGCCGGATAGGGTTTAAAGCTTCAGCGAGTTAGTCTAAAAAGGACTATGAGAGACCACCAGTTTGTCCGACAGCTCAGCCAGACTCTCAGTCTTTACGTCCGTGGGAAAAAGGTGCAGATAGTTTCCCACTGGGGCGGAGACGCTGACTCCGTCGGAGCCTCTTACGTTCTCAACCGGCTGTTGAAAGATGTTTACGAATCCCTTGAAGTGGGCTTCGTCATACCCGAGGAGACGTCCGCCCACGTCAAAGCAATCATGGAACATCTCGGTTTTGCTGAGAAGCTTTTACCCGACCCAGATCTCTATCTTCTGGTCGATATCGGCAGCATCAACCAGCTCGGAGATTTGAAGGAGTTGGTCGTCGGCTCGGGCAGAGAAGTCATCGTCGTAGACCATCATCTCCAGCCAAGCGAACGTCCCGGTATCCGATATTTTGTTGCCTCCAACTACTTAGCGGTTTCAGAGATTGTCTTCGACCTTGTTGAATTTCTCAACGTGAGCTGCGATGAAATGATGGCCGAAGCCCTTTTCCTCGGCATATATTACGACACGGTCCGCCTTTCGGTGGCGGACGCCGAGGCGGCAGCGAAAGCCGCGCGCCTCCTCACACGGT
>JANWZT010000310.1 GCA_025054515.1 Candidatus Caldarchaeum sp. | reverse complement strand
AAAGCGATAGCTGGGTTGAGACAAGCGCCTCCGACCCGCTGCTAATAATGCCAACTTCCGGCACAACAGCCAAACCCAAGCCGGTCGTCCATCTCCACGGCGGCTACCAAACCTGGAACTACTGGACAGCCAAATGGATATACGGGCTCGAGCCAAACGACATAATTTTCAACACCTCCGACATAGGCTGGATAGTAGGCCAGAGCTACATAGTCTTCGGCCCACTGCTGGCTGGAGCAACCGTAATAATCTACGACGGAACACCGGACTATCCACACAACGGAATCTGGTGGGAAACCATCGCGAAAAACAGGGCATCGCTTTTCTGGACCTCTCCAACGGGGCTGAGGATGCTGAGGAGGTTCGGCACAGACGTCGCCCATCAACACGACCTTAGCTCGGTGAAAAGAGTAGTCGTGGCCGGTGAAGTCTTGAACCCCGAGGTCTGGAGATGGGCCTCTTTAGACGTTTTCGAGGGCGAAGTTCCCGTAATCGACCACATGTGGCAGACAGAGACGACGGGCGCCCTCTTCGGATACCCATACGGATTAGGGGGGAAACAAGTCATGAAATACATCAAGCCCGGGTCGGCGGGTCTCCCCGTCCCCGGAGTCGTCCCCGTCGTCTACGACGAAACCGGGTTGGGAGAGGTTCCCAGAGGCCAGAAGGGAGTCCTTTATCTGAGAAAACCGTTTCCCGGCTTGACGCCAACCCTCTGGGACAGCTTTGAAAGATACGTCCAGTCGTACTGGGAGATGAGGGTAAAAGGCCTCTACTGCACAGGCGATGCAGCAATGATAGACCAAGATGGGTACATCTGGTTCAGCGGCAGAGCCGACGAGATAATCAAAATCTCCGGGCACAGGGTGGGCACGGTCGAAGTCGAAAGCAGCCTCTTGAGCCATCCATCCGTCGTGGAGGCAGGTGTTTGCGGAGTG
>JANWZT010000030.1 GCA_025054515.1 Candidatus Caldarchaeum sp. | reverse complement strand
AGTCGAAGAAATATTCAATTTTCTATCTGAAGTTAGACCGGATTTTGTGTATGGAGAAACTTTACACATCCGTGGAGTAAACATCGGATTACCTAATTCAAGCATTCGGTGAAAACTTATCGTGAATCGAGAATTTGACGGAGTCTTTCAGAAAACATTCTACAAATTATCGTCTCTAAGGTCGCCACTGGTGCCTGTCAAGCCAACATCGTTTAAATAAGTTTGAAAATTAGGATTTGTAACAATTTGTCGTTGGATAATATGCTTTCATAATGTTGTTCATGCTGGAGAATATGGCACAGCTAATCCCTTTTCTGACAAATTTTTCAGCACATTTCTGATGTGTGTTTTGGCTGAGAACCTGATGTAGAGGTATGTTGCGGTCATGGATATGGTGAATAATAGGTGGAGCATGAGGCCGAGGAGGATGAGGGCGAGGAGGATGTCGCCGTCGGCGACTGCGAAAGTCAGGCCAATCGGTGAGAAGATGAAGGTGTAGATTTCGACCATTTCGTCGGCGAGGCTGTGGATGCCGGGGGTTTTCATGATGCGTCGTGTTTTGTCGAAGATTCTGATGCCGAGGTCTTCGAAAAGCCATGCGACGGGGCCGACGTAGAGCGAGCCGGCGGCTATGGCTATGATGGATGCGAGGGCGGCTCCGGCTGTTGCTGCGAAGGGGTCGCCTCCGAAGAGCTGGATGTTGAGGAGGTCGAGTATGCTGCTTACAGTGGTGGTGACTCCGAGGCCGAAGGCTAATGGGTAGTAGGAGCGTGATACGACGTTCATCAGCGTTGTTTCCTCGGGTGATGGCGGTTCAACGGCGACGAGCTGGACGTTGTTTTTGACCTGTCTCTCCAGCAGGCGTACCGTGAGGCGGTCGGCTAACAGATGCCAGAAAAGCCACGCGGCCAAAGCTGGAAGAACATATCTGATGTAGAAGGTTTCGGTGACGGCGAGATGGATTAGCGGGATGTAGAGGGCTGTGAGGACGACGACGTCTAAACTGTTTTCATGCGGGTTGGGGGATGGTTTGAATCCGTGTTTTGCCGCGTGTCTGTTGACTACGATGGCCGCGAAAACTCCCGCGGTGATGAATGAAGGGCCGACGGCCCATGTCAAAGACAGTGTGATGGCTGCGGTGATGTATGACTCGGCTATGAACGACGTGTTTGCTATAGCTAAGGAAACGGTGGAAACCAGAAGCCCCGTCGTCACCGAATAGAGGTACCATTTTCTCAAAGGATGAAGTCCGCTGACCAGCCAACCCAATCCGAAGGCCATGACCGCGGGCCCTGCGTCGAACTGTAGAATCGTAACGGTGTGCGTGAGCCAGCCTGCGACGAAGACGAACCAGCCGCTTCTGGCTCCATGCTCGAGAATGAACCCAACCGTGGAGACGACTGCTCCGGCGAGGAAAAGCAGGGCCCCTGTTTTGGGCGAAGGCTCGGCCATGTCTACCACTTCAGCAACCCAGCTCGGTAGAGGAAGGCGATGGCCAGTAGCATGGTTAGGAGGATGAGGAACGTGGGATGCGTGTTGAGGAATATATTGATGGCTTCGTTTCTACGCTGTACAACGGGCGTACGCTGGATAGCCAAATATGTGGAGAGGAGGGAAATCCGCCACCATCTGTTGACGAATTCATCCGACCTGAACACATCTTTCTCCACGACCGGAAAGTAGCTGTCTTTCACCGCTGTTTTTTCGATGGCCAGCGATATAGCTGAACTGAGTTCGGGAGGCAGTTGACCCAGCTGACCGAGCATCAGCAACAGCGTAGGATACCTTAGGTCGGCCATAGTCGGCTTGCTTCCCCGCTGTATCTCGGCGAGAATTCTGTCAACCGGTATGAGTGGGTCGAGCGGGTAAACATCCAGCACCTCAACGGGTAGGTAAAGAATCCGGTCGCCGGCTCTCCACATGGCGGCGATGTCTGCCGCCATCTTTACGGCGTGTTCACGGGCTTGCTTTGAATAGGTGAGATGCGTATTCTCAGCGGCGTAGGTCAACGACGTTAAAGCACGTAGGAGTGTTGGATATTTTTCCGGAGAAACGGGTATCGTCGTGTTCGTCACGTAGTCTATGTGGACGGTCCAGAGGGCTACGAGCTCGGTCGGAACTTCGACGCCGGCTTTGCGGGACACCGACAGAAGAAGGGAAAGCTGGGAAAGCGACGTCGTGAGGCTGTCGAAACCTTTCGCCGAATAATCCACCACATCCATGAAACGCTGGAAAAATTCGTCCACCACAGTCTCCACATCTTCCGCGTTCAGCTGGCCGCCCGACACATGCGAGATATGTGCCGATTGGATGAGGTAGCGTGTTCGGGAGATGGCCGGTGTCCATCCAAGCCTTTTCTCCAAGCTTTCAGCGAGCTTCAGCATGTTGGCTTTGCTCCGCGAATCCTTCGTCAACCCATAGTGGACGGCGAGGAAGTCGGCCGCCAGTAGGTGGGTTATCAGGTTTTCAGCTTCCGGCACCGTTTTCGAGTCGAACAAAAGGTCTACGCCATCTTCCGATTCGATTCTTCGGTGGACCGCGGCCGCCACCCTGTTGAGCTGGGCGAGCGACTCTGGGTCGCCCAAGCCAACATGTATCCATGCAATCATGGAGCCGACGAGGACGTGGCCCCGCAGAGAACCCGATGGGTCGAAGGAGGGCGAAACCCCGCCGTCGGCTGTTATGAGACCGCTGACGTAAACATAATCACTTCTCAACACCTCTCTCACATCCCTCACATCAACCGCTTGAACGGAACCAACCATAACAAAAAAGACAAGCATCAGAGGAACAGCTTTCCTAAGCATCGTCATCAA
The DNA here is from genome assembly GCA_025054515.1 of Candidatus Caldarchaeum sp. Taxonomy (GTDB): domain Archaea; phylum Thermoproteota; class Nitrososphaeria_A; order Caldarchaeales; family Caldarchaeaceae; genus Caldarchaeum. Next base: position 8,323 of record JANWZT010000030.1, on the reverse strand, counting down.
CTGACACATCACGCAATATAAAAACGATGAACGAGGGCCGCAAACCACCATATCGGCTAAACGCCCTTAAGAAACCACGGGCGCTGGGACGATAAAATGTCCTTATATCGAACAACCGTCGTTCATCTTCAGATGATGGTTAAAGGCCTTCACCACATCACCTTGGTTACGGGCAATTACGCGGTCAACCGAATGTTCTACACCGGTGTGCTGGGCCTTCGGCAGGTCAAGCTATCGGTCAACCAAGACGACATCTACCACCGCCACGCTTTCTACGCAAACCCGGAAAAACCAACGGGCAGCGCAATCACTTTCTTCGAATGGCCCGAAATTCCCAACGGTTTTCCCGGCTTCGGTTCACCACATCATCTCGCATACCGCGTCAAATCGGTTGAAGCTCTGGCGAAATGGTATGGATGGCTTAGGAGCGAAAACGTGAAAGTCAAAGGCCCGGTCTTCTACGGCGGCCTCGTCTCGATCTATTTTACAGACCCGGACGGATGTTTGCTCGAGCTGGCCGCCGGCGATGACGGAGTTGACAAACCCTACGTCGTCGAGCTTTTCTCAGAAACTTCGCCGCCGAACGAACTAACCGCAGACATGAAACTCCTCGCCTTCGACCACGTTTCACCGCTGGTCGGCGACGCCGAGCTCGTCAAAAAATTCCTCGAAAAATTCCTCAACATCTTCCCCGAAACAACCCACGTAGCCGGAAAAATCATGTTCAACGTGCAATACAACGAACAACCCTACATCCGCTACGTCGTCAACCCATCCGCAGACGACGGATACGTCGGCCGCGGCTCGATTCATCATTTTGCCGTCGCCGTCGAAACCGAGGAAGACCAACGAACGATACTCAGGAAACTCAACTTAGCCGGAATACCCAACTCCGGCATAGTCGACAGGCACTGGTTCAAATCCCTCTACTTCAGAGACCCGGACGGCAACTTGATGGAAGTGGCCACCGTCGGGCCCGGTTATGATGTTGACGAGCCGCGTGAAACCATGGGAAGCCGCCTCGTGCTACCGCCCTGGCTCGAAAACATGAGGGACAGAATCGAATACCGTCTCATGGAAAGAGACAAAGTCAACCAACCGGTCTGGCCGCCCAACTACGCCGAAGTTCCGGAAAACCATGAGCCACTGTTGGATGTGTAGGCCGGCGGGTTATTGGTTAACCGTGTTTTACCAAAAAGCTATTTTTTGGTAAAGTATAGTTTACCAACGTGCGGGAGGAGTTAGAGCGGTTCAACGAATGGTGGTTTACGGGAAAAGTCCGGAAGGAGTTGGCTCCGAGTTACAGGAGAAAGGAGTTTCGACGGGTTGTGCAGAGCTTCGCCGAAAGGCAGGTCTTGCTGATAACGGGTCTGCGACGGGTCGGGAAGACGACTTTGATGTATCAGGCCATCGACCAGCTCTTAAAGGAAGTCGACCCCGCGAAAATTCTCTATTTCTCCTTCGACGGAGGAGCCGCCGACCCGCTGGAAGTCTTAAGATACTATGAAAGAAACGTGTTGCGGAAGCCGTTTGAAGAAGTCGACAGGGTTTATGTTTTCTTCGACGAAGTCCAATACGTCGAAGGCTGGCCGACGGCCGTCAAACAGTTTTACGATTTGTATCCAAACTTGAAATTTTTTCTGTCGGGTTCCTCCAGCCTTCTACTTTCCATCGACGCCTTGGAAAAGTTGGCGGGCCGGTTCTTTACGCTGAAGCTGAAGCCGCTGAGTTTCACCGAGTTTCTCGAAATGAAGGGGGTAAAGCCAGCCGACCCGGAGCTCTTTCCCCGACGCATGGCCTACTACTTCAACGACTATCTCGTGAAAGCAGGTTTCCCCGAAATCGTCGGCTGGGATGATGAAACCAGAATAGCGGAATATGTTAAAAATTCTGTCGCCGAAAGAATAATCTTCCGAGACATCCCCGCTGTTTTCGGCGTAAGAAACCTTTCGCTGATGACTAACCTGTTTAAACACATAGTTTCAAACCCGGGAGCGGTCGTCAACTTAAACACTTTATCGAAAACATGGCAGGAAACACGAATCACCATATCCAACTACCTCCAATATCTTGAAACATCGTTGGTGGTGAAATCTCTCGGAAACTACAGGCCTTCTCAGATGGCTTCCTCGAGGAAGCTTAGGAAATACTATCCAGCGACGACTTCGCTGACCTTCGCCTATTCGAGGAAAGATTTTCTGGAAAGAAGCGGAGGCGTTTTGGAAACATATGTTGTGTCGGCTTTGGATGCCGCATACTATTTCCGGGATGGAAGACATGAGGTGGACGTGGTTTTGACGGATGACGGCCTTGTGCTCGTCGAAGTGAAAGAATCTGTGGGTGCAGGAGATGTCGCGAAGCTGTCGAGGCTGGCCGGTCTGCTGAAGGCGAGTAAAGCGGTTATTGTTTCCCGTGATGAAAGATTTTCCCGGGAAAATGTTGAAGTAATCCCGGTCTACGGCCTTGAATGGAGCGGGCTATCGCGTTGACCGTGGGGCCTTTCAACGGTTACGGTGAAGTTGGCGGCAGGGTTTTGGGTTCGCAGGTTTTCCAACACCTGTTGGAACCTGTTTACGTCCCAGTGGAACAGATGGAACTTTCTTTCAGCCATATCCTTGGTTTTGACGATCACCGTGTCCGCGTTCCGGGGCGCACCGAACGCGATTTTCTTGATTCTTATCTCGTCGATGAGAGACCAATGTATGTTGTCTTCGCCGAGTTTTAGCTGTGAACTGGTGATAAGTATTTTTTTGCGTCGGAAAAGATAATGATATAGCGGGAACGAGAAGAGAGCCGCAAAGGCTACCAGAGCCGCCATTCCAGTCGGTGTGCTGACGTCGGGACCTGCTGCCTCCGGGAATAAGGTTACCGCGAATACAGCTAGCCATAGTAGTGGGGCTATCACTACCGAGATTCTGAATAGGGTGTAGGTAAGAAGGTTGGGCGCCGCTTTAGCGTGGAAAAGTGTTTCTTCACCGTTCATGGTTTACATCCTTCTGTGTGGAGGTGGTGGCGGAGGTGGATACCTTGGTTGGACACGTCTTCTGCCGACCATGAGGCCGACGGCCATCAGCAGAGCGGCCAAGACAACGGCTAAGCTGACGTAGTCTTCGAAGCTGGTTTCTCTCGGCGGCGGCTTTACCGTGACGGTGACCACGACCGTTTCGGTGGTGCGGCCGTGGGCGGTTACGGTGGTGTAGACGGTTTTTTCAACCGTTCCCGTGACTGTTCTGGTTACGGTTCGCACGGCTTCATCTCTTCGCGGTTCTTCGCCGCGTTGTCCTTCGAGGCCTACGAACACCTTGACGGTGCCTCTGTTAACGTCTACTTCCAGCACCTTGATGTAGTAGCCCTCTTCGGTGGTGTATTCGCTGGATAAGAGGCCAATTTCGAAGGCTCCCATCGACCCCCGCTGAGTCCTCATCTCCCAAACCCGTCTAAACCCTTCATCCGAGAAAAAGGGCGCGTCGACGCCTTCGCATAATCTTACCCGTCTTCTTTCGAGAGCGCCGCATTCGTTGGGAGTTTCAGGGTGTGCGTCAAGCAACCTGATGAAATATTCTTGGTCGACCACGTTGTCTCGGACGTATTTGTTTACGCGGAAGAGCAGTATTCCGGGGCCTGGCAGAGCCGCGTCCTGTCCGACAGGTCTTCTGGCGTGGAGGAAGTAGTATTCGCGGTCGTTTATCGGGATTATCAGGGCGTGTGGTTCGTCGGGTTTGTCGAGCATGTGGATGATGTATTCGCCCGACCGTGTTACTTCGACTGCTTCAACCCAGCCGAGGAGATATTTCGACCAGCCGTCTATGTCGACCGGCGGCTCGAGGGCAGACCCGTAATCCATGTTCGTCCAGACTCCGACCTCGCTTCCGGCGCTGTATCCATCCTTGTCGTAAACGTAGTGGTCCGCTATCCACATGCTGTGCGTAAACTCGTGCATCATGACGGAGGGCATGTCTTCTTCGGCCACGGTCTCTATTCCCGCGATCAGGTGGCCTGTGCCGTCGGGTTTGCGGTGCATGAACAAATCGACTGCCCAGTCGGCTCCCCATGTTCTTAATTGTCTTTCTGCGGCGTCGAACCCGTATTCCTCAATCAGAAAATAAATAGGCTTTGTAGAATAGCAGTGGCTCCAAATGTCGTTGGCCGTTCCTCCGACGGCTTCGTCTTTGCCGGCGTGGATGACTATGACGTGTTTGAAACGCGTCAAATCTATTCTTTCACGTTCTTTTGCGAGCTTGATTATGGTTAGATGGTATTCCACAATTCTGTTGGGGTCGTCTCCTCTCTGGGCCCCGCTCGGGGGTCCGCCGTAGTAGCTCATGGGCTTTGGTAGGGTGATGATTTTGGGATGTATGTAGTAGTCGAGCCATGTTTTGCCGTAGGAGGAGCGGCGGATGAAGTCGTCGACGAGTTTGACTATCTGCTCCGCCTGCCTTGTTGAAATGCGCATTTTGACGTCGGTGAAGTCGACGAGGAGAACGAGGGTTGTCTGAGGTCCGAGGAAATGCACCGGCTCGTGCCACGGAAATTCCTGCTGCGCCTTGATTGATGGTGTAGCCGCGAAAACGATGGTCGACAGAACCATCATGGATAGGATTAAAGCGGTTTTACGCAAACCTGAACCCACACCTCCTACACTGTACGTCTCCTGCGTAGATTGGGAATCGGCATGCGGGACAGTATCCAACTATGGCTGGTTGCTGGGGTTGTGGGTACTGTGGATAGGTTGGGGATGGTGGCCCGTATACGGGATATGGATAAGTTGGTGGTAACGGCCGTTTTCTGGTCCTCGATATGAAGAACACGGCACCAACTATTCCCACGGCGACTCCTATGGCGAGCGGGAGGGGGAATATGGGTTGGCTTGTCTGTTGAACGTCGGGCTGCACGGTCGCGGTGGTGGATGTGGTTACGGTCGCGACCCTTGTTTCGGTACGTGTCTCAACCACCGTTGTGGTAAGAAGCACGGTTTCGGTGACCGTTTCAGTTCTCCCTTCCCTGACGGTGGTTCGTACCGTTGCGGAAGCGGTTGTGCGGGGCGTTGTGTAGGTCGTCCGGTACGTCGTGGTCGTTGGAACTGACCCAGCCTGCTCTATGTTGACAAGGCTTAGGGCTTTTTTCTGGTTGAAAATTATCCCTAATAGAAGTCCTTTGAGCTGGTTAAACGGTGAAGGCCCGTCTTCGATAAAAAGCCATATTATTGACTGGTCGGCTGTAGCGACCACGGTGACGACAACCTGCTGCATCTTAAAGCCCCTCTGAACCAATATGACGTCGGCGCCGAAAAATTTGAACCGCGTTCCAGCTGGGATGTCGGCTGGTAGCCAGAGGTCGATTCTTACTCCGGGCTGGATTTCGCCGTTAGGCCGAACGGTCAACCGCTGAGGTTTTACTACGTCTGACTGGATGGAGACGACGATGCCCTGCGCCGTGGCGGATTCGATGATGTATCTATGGAAAAGGTTTTCCGCTTGTTGGGTCTGCATGTCAAACATCTGGTAGACGAACGCGATTCCGGGCTGGATGTATGGTGGCGGCGCTTGGGAGAAAGCCGGCGTTATCTGTAACAGAGTCAACACAGCTATGGTCGTGATGAGAATTTTTTTGGCGGCTTTCATTTTTTTCACCCCGTTGATTTTTCGACTGGTGCTTTTCCCGTGGCGTATCCCCAAGCCAGCTCGTCCGCCAGCGCCCACGAAACCCTACGCAGGAGCAGAACAAGTAACAGAGCGGTGACCAAGCCCGTTCCAACGAGCCTCAGCGGAAAAATCTGCGTGGCGAAAAATGTTATCACAGCGGCCGCCAAGACTTTCAGTATGGCCACTGGAACGAAGCCGGCGAAAACCTGCCCAAAACCCACTGAAACATACTTGGCCTTCACGTATCCAACCCACCATCCCGTGAAAGCCGGGAACATGACGTAAACAAATTCCTCAAGAGCGAGCGAGACCAGAAATTCGGGCCGGATTTCCGCGTATCCGCCGAGAAGGTAGAAGTTATTGTAGAGAATGTATCCAAGCCCGAGAGACAAGCCGTAAACCGCCCCGTCCAAGTGGTCGTTGAACTCTCTTCCCGTGAACCTGTTGGCGTCAATCAGGTAGAGGACGAGGAGGAAGACGAATTCCAGCGCCACCAGTTTGAGTAGGTAGAACGGAAGGCCGGGTGGGAAGGGAATGATGTTGAAGAATGCTGAAGCGAGTACGCCGATGCCGATTACGGCGAGGATGAGTGTTTTGGGTTCTGGTTCGTAGCGATCGGTGCTGAGGAGCCATGCGAGGAGGATGATGACTGGTAGAACTGATAACGCGAGGTAGACCGTGTAGCGGGCCAGCTCTGGGATGATGATTCCGACGGCGAGAACTGCGATTATTACGGCGGCTCCGATCGGCCAGAGTTTTCCAAGAGGTTGGGTGATTGTGCCTTTCTGGTAGACTTCCTGAGTTGGTGCGGTGATTGGGTGTCTCCTAACAAACGTGGCGAAAGCTTCCCGCCACACGTTCGCCATTTTGCTACACCGTTGGCAGCATCAAGGCGACGTATACGGCGGCGCCGAGGAAAATCAGGTAGCCGAAGAGGTAGACTCCTACTGCGATTGGTTCTTTGTCGACGTCGTCGAGGTCGAGGCCGAATGGTTCGATTTTCGCCAGTACTCGGTAGTAGACGGCTGCGAAGACGTAGGTGAGGAGGACGGCGGCGAGAAGTGTGATGAGTTTGTAGGCGATGAGGACTGCTGGGTTGACTGCTAATGTGGCGACTCCTGTTTCGACGCCTATGGGTAGTGGTGATGCCATGGATGCGACGAAGCCGAGGGCGAGGTAGATGAAGAAGCCTGCTGCGAACGCTCCCGTGGCCACGGGGTTGCCGCGGATGAGGGAGATTTCGCGGATGCCGGGGGTGATGTAGTCCACAACCCTTATCGAAGCCAAACCAATCAAGAACACGACGAGGAACGTGAGAAATGTTCTGAGGAGAACCCAGCCGAGGCCGGTGAGAAAAACAAGCGGGTCAGCCCAAGCTGGTGGTGGAGGAGGTTGAATCTGAGCTAACGCATACACGGTCTAGAGTCGTGAAGGCCGTGATATTAATTTTTACCTGTTTTGAGGCGGGGAAGGATCATTATTCCTTCTTCGGGGATTCCGATTTCTTCGCAGAGGCCTTTTTTCCAGAGGTATGCGGCGTATGCGCATGTTACTGCGTCGGCTTCGTCGCCCGTTATTTTTTCGGGGATGTTTTTTATTCCGAGTTTGCGGAGGCCTTTGATTAGTTGTTTTAGGTTTTTGTGGCTGCGTGGAAGGCCGAGGATGTCCTGTATTCCGCCGGGATATGTTTCGTAGACGGGGATGTTGCGTGTGCGGATTGCGTTGGCGATTTTGATCCCCCGTGCCGTGAGGGTGCGCATGGCTCCGATGGTGATGGGGAAGAATTTGATGCCTCTCCGGCGTAGTTCGTTGTCGCAGACGCGGAAATGTGGTGGTCCTCGTTTTTCGAGGCTTTCCCTGCCGCGTGGAAGGCCAAGAGGTGCGTCGACGCCGACGACCAAGGGCTTGTAGGAATCGACGTCGGATAGGATTTCTTCGTCGAGATATCGTAGCCATGTTTTGGCGGATAGGTTTTCGGTTAGCAGAGCCATTCCCGACGGTTTCGAAGGGACGCCGGCGAGGTCGATGCCGAGGAAAACAGCCAACCCAGACCAGACACGCGGAACTCCGATAAAAACACGAACATTTTCACGGCTCGGGAGACCGTTTTTTTCCAAGCCATGTTGGGGGAAAATATCCAACCGCTTCGGCTGGGTTTCCTCGGTGCTGACCAGTACCCCGTACCGGAGCCGACCTTTCAGTTCCCTCTCGCGGGATCACTGACCGTAATAGCCAAGGTAGGGGATAGACAATATTATACTTTCAGTTCCCTCTCGCGGGATCACGGGGTGGGATTCGAACCCATGGCATACCGCTATATCCAGCTTTCAATTCCCTCTCGCGGGATCACTATTGATGCGACGGTTACGCCTAAGCTAGCGACGAATAGTACTTTCAATTCCCTCTCGCGGGATCACAGAAAGAGCCCGCATCCGCATCGATGAGCAAAGTCTACTTTCAATTCCCTCTCGCGGGATCACACCGGTGTGGCTCTACGCCGCACTGGTTCACCATCTCCACCCTTTCAATTCCCTCTCGCGGGATCACTTTCACCATGAACCGTATCATGTCGGATGGGCTGGGTAGGGCAGGCTCTGATCCCGCGAGAGGGAATTGAAAGTCCGACTCTACTTGCGTAACGAATTCTACGGTTAGCGTCTGATCCCGCGAGAGGGAATTGA
>JANWZT010000309.1 GCA_025054515.1 Candidatus Caldarchaeum sp. | reverse complement strand
TTTTCGTGAACCTGATTTTGACGTCGAATCTTGTTTTGCCCGTCATCAAGTCGATGAGGCTGCTGTCGACGTAGTAGAGCTCGAGCTCCGCTTCGGCTGATGCGTTTCCGGAAACGTGGCGTGTGACGAAGTCGCCGCTCCTCGGAAAAGCCGCGAGGTTGTTCGAGAGCGTCACCGAGCTTGAGAGAAGGTATCCGATTTGCACGCCGTTGACCTCGACCGTTTTCGACGACGACCTGAAAAAGTCCGTTGTGTCCGGTGTCGTCGACGGCAGCGTTGTCGTTTTTAACACGCGTGTGGATTTGAAGTCGAAGGATGCTTGGAGGAGGCTGTCTTCTTCCCAGCTGATCGTGAATTTATCGGCTCTGCATCCGTTGTAGAGGTATCCGTGGCTGTTTGTTCCGATGCGGTGTTCGAGAAGGGTTATCGAAGGGAGTTCGTAGTCTTCGTCGATTTCAAGGAGATGGGTGTAAGGCGGCGATGTTCCCGTGTTGGTTGTTTTTCCGAAGGCGTACTTGAGGAAACGCGGTGACTGGACGTAGAATTCGATTGAGGGGCCGACGTCCAGCCCATGGGCGTAGGATTTGACGAACCTGCTCGGTGAAAGGACCGCGACCTCTTCACTCGCCAGTTCAACGCCTCCGCTAAAAGAGGTGACGCCGCCGACCCATCTCGAAACATCTTGAGGCGTCTGGCCGTAGGAAGTTTCTTCCCCGTATGTCACGAGCTTTCGGTAAACCATGGCCCTTCATCGTTCCATGCGTGTTATAGATGTGAGAGGGCGTTGTGGAGGGTTTTGAATATTTGGAGGGTTTTCGCGGCGTCTACGAGGCCCATGCCGGCGAGGTTGCGTGGGTCGAATATCCGAGGCCATGTCGTCGAAAGTTTTCTGATCAGCGATGCTTTCCGGAGGCCTGTGAGGGTTGGTGCCGGCGGCTGGCTGACGTTGACCGGC
>JANWZT010000308.1 GCA_025054515.1 Candidatus Caldarchaeum sp. | reverse complement strand
GACGACCACTCTGTCGGGTGCAGCGGCCTTCGCTCCGAAAGCAGCGGGCAAGCCAAAGCCCATCGTTCCAAGCCCTCCGCTCGTCAACCAAGTTCCCGGAACCCTGTTTTTCCAGAAAAGCTGGGCCCACATCTGATGCTGGCCAACGCCCGTGCTCACGATGGTGTCAGCTGGCAGCGCATCAGTAAGCAGGGAAATGACCTTCCATGAATGAAGCACTTTTCCATCATCCATCGACATCATGTATTCTTCATAGGCCTGGCCTATCTCACGCAACTTCTTCGCCAACGTGCTTTCAGGCCTTTTCGTGACCAAGTGCTTGGTGTATTCAACAAGTTCCGCCAAAACTCGGCGGGCGTCGCCGGGAAGAGAAACAGTGGGTTTCACGTTTTTGCCGAATTCGCTTATGTCGATGTCTATGTGAATTATTTTTCGACCTTTTTCGAAGTCTTTAGCCGGGCCGATGGCTCTGTCGGAAAGACGTGTCCCTACACAGATTATGAGGTCGGATTCGATGACGGCAAGATCTGCCTCCACCCTGCCATGCATGCCGACGACTCCGAGAACGAGCGGATGATCCTCGGGAACAACACCTTTTCCCATCGTCGTCTCCACGATCGGGGCGGCGATGTGCTGAGCCAGCTCCAGTATCTCGCTGCCGGCCATGCTGTAGGCAGCTCCTCCGCCGACGAGAATGACGGGTTTTTGGGATTCGGCGATCAGTTTGGCGGCTTGTTTGATCGAGTCGATGTCTGGTTCTGGTAGGGGTTTTGCAAAATCCGGTTCCGGCGTTATTCCTTCTAGGTTGTCGTCTACTTCTTCGATGAGAACGTCTCGTGGCAGGTCGATGAGAGTGGGTCCAGGCCTGTGGTTGTTTGCTATGCTGTAGGCGTTGACAAACTCCTGCACGAGCCTGTTCGGGTCCTTAACTGTGATAGCGTATTTGATGTGTGGAAGGACGAGC
>JANWZT010000307.1 GCA_025054515.1 Candidatus Caldarchaeum sp. | reverse complement strand
GACGTCCTCAAAAAAACAACCATGTCTCTTGGTGGCTGGAAAGTCAGGGCGGTCGGCGTCACGGGCCAGAGCATATCCCCGATACTCTTAGACAGCGAAGCCAAACCCCTATACCATGCAATCAGCCATCTCGACACCAGGTCCGTTCCAACCGCAAACAGCCTCGCCGAAAGGTTTGGGCCTCTAAGCTACTTCGGGTTCAAGTTTTTCGCAAACCTACTCTGGGTCAGGAGCGAGCTTCCCGAAGTCTGGAAGAGAATCGGCATGGTGTTTGACGTGAAGGAGTATGTGGGGTATTTGCTGACGAACCAGCGGTCGACCGACAGAATATGGTATCTCATCGAGGATGTGGAGAGGCTCTGCAGCGAGCTGGGAATCCCCCTCGAATGGCTTGGGCCGTCGAAGAGTTTTACAGAGGTTTTGGGGTGCGTGACGGCGGAGGCAGGCCGGAAAACAGGAATACCTGAAGGAACACCGGTTGTCGTGTCGCTTGGCGACAGCTTAGCCAGCGCGTTCGGCTCCGGCGTCGCAAAGGAAGGGGACATGGCAGATGTCTGCGGCGCTACGGAGGTGATGGCGGCCGCTGTGCGTGATGTTCGCGGAATTCCATCGTACCCCTATCTCCTGCCCGGCCTCAAAATAGCATCCCATTCACCACCCATAGGGTTGATGCACAAAACCCTCGTCGCCATGCTCGGCGAGCTAACCAACACAAAAGACGACTACAAAACCTTCGAGCAAATGGCCTCCGAGGCCGAGCCCGGAGCAGGAAACATAATCTTCCTCCCCGGCTCCTTCAAAACAAGGCCAAAAACAATCGACATGGCCTTCATACATCTCGGCTACTCAAACAACTTCAAACAAGTGGCCCGCGCCTTCTACGAATGCACGGCCTTCGAGCTGAGACACACCGTCGAGGCCTTTGAAGCCGCCGGAGCGAAAGTTAACAGAATCGTGGTTAGTGGAA
>JANWZT010000306.1 GCA_025054515.1 Candidatus Caldarchaeum sp. | reverse complement strand
ACGAAACCAACCGCTTCATCCACCCCGACGAGACCCGTCAACAAAGAAAGAAACATCGCCGCCATCATAATCGACCAAATAGGAACATGCGGAAACCTACCTCGTACCAAGAGCCCTGCCAGAATAAACGCCGATACAAGCAGGCCTAGAAACGCTGAATTCTCTACCACCATACCGGGTGGAATTCACATGTAAATCCGAGGTTAAGATTTATCTTTTGGCAAAAAAGGGGCAACGACTGATTAAGCTGCGCTATTCAGGGTACGCCATTAAAAAAAGGAAATAAGAAGATGTTAGGTTTGTTTGGTGGGAGTTTTTTTCATCGTCTTCCTCAGTAGGAAAGCTGATACGCCGATTAACGCAACAACGGCTGCAATTAGTAAAGCCGTCGTGCTCATCTGCTGGTCCGCTTGGTCTCCTCTGACCACTACTGTTTGAGTGATTGTTTTCATCTCGGTCGTCACGGCAAACCTCGTGACGGTTCTTTCAATTGTCTGTGTGACGACTCCCGGTGTTTGGACGGGAGTGGCTGTTTGGGTAGCCACCGCCTTCTGAGATGGTACGTGGAAAATGTCTTTCAACGGGTCATAGAAGACATACTTACCCACCGGAATGGATGGTCCTTCAAAGTTTGCACTCAAGACATTCGGCCAGATGACCTTGTACAACATTATCGCCGGCAAATCCTTACTCAATATTGTTCCGACCCTTTGGAGTAGTTGGACCTGTCTCTCTCTGTTAGGTTCGGCCAGCCACTGGTCCAGCAGTCTGTCTAATTCGGGGTTACTGTATTGAAAGTTGTTTGTCCAAGCACCTTTACCTATCCAGTCCGAATGAAACAGTTGGTAAACCCACAGTGGGTCAATCCAGTATTTTACAGTCGCCATCTGGAATTCAAAACGCTGCTGACGCGCCAGATAGGTTGCAAAGTCAACCGTTACTATGTTTACCCGAATTCCGACGTCTGCCAACTGGTCACGTATCAAAATAGAAAATAGCTGTTCGTCGGGCTCACCAGTCCTCGTCATCAGT
>JANWZT010000305.1 GCA_025054515.1 Candidatus Caldarchaeum sp. | reverse complement strand
TCGGCGGCTTGGCGAACAATTTTGACCGCGTTCCTGCAGTATTCAACCGAGGTCGTGGCGTTGAGCAACACGCCGTCTGCGTATTTTCCGGCGATCCGTAGACCGGTGCGGCTGGTTGCGGCTACCCATATCGGAATAGAATGTCTTATGGGTTTGAAGCCGAGGCCGGACTCGACAAGCCGTATATGCTTCCCTTCGAAGGAGATTTTTTCTCCTGTAAGGAGTTGCTTAACCGTTTTGATGTATTCTATGAGGGTTTCGGCTGGGTCTGCGTATGGCAGGCCGTGTTTTTGCATGTGTTGGTTGGTGCATGCTCCGAGGGAGACCACTATTCTGCCGTGCGAAAACTCGTCGAGTGTTGCGAAAGTCTGAGCCAGAACCAGAGGCGAACGGAGGCGAACTATCTGAGTGAATCCGAGTAAAATTTTTTCCGTTGATTGGGCGAAGGCCGTCAGGGCTGTCACGGCGTCGCGGAAAGTCTGCAAGGTCTCCGAAAAGAAAACCATGTCGAAGCCTTTCTCCTCCACTTTTCTGGCCCAGCCCGCCATCTCCGCAACGGTCATCGACGGATCATAACCCATCCCGAAACCTATCTTCCTCTCCAATACATCGAGAACGTTGTGTAACTGGTATTTTATCGTCTTTATTCGACGACGTTTGTTCGGGCCTGCTCTCTCAAGAAGGTCAAGAGGTAGTGGGGTCCTCCGACTCCTTTTCCGGTTGCGCCGCTCGCTTTCCAGCCGACAAAGGTCTGGGCCCCAGGCCATGCACCGGTCGTTGCTCCCCCCTTTCTGTTGGCGTAGGTGACGCCGAACTGGATGTTGTTGAAGAAGTATTCAATTTCTTTGGGGTCTTCGGAGAAGATGCCAGCCGTGAGGCCGTATTCGGTGTCGTTGGCCAGATTCAAGGCCTCTTCGAGGGTTTCGAATTCGTCAACTAATAAGATGGGGAGGAATAGCTCTTGCTTGAAGAGGTAGTGGCTTCGCGGAAGGTTTGCGATGATTGTCGGCTGTACGTAAAAGCCTTTGTCGAAC
>JANWZT010000304.1 GCA_025054515.1 Candidatus Caldarchaeum sp. | reverse complement strand
GTCCTCGTGACAGCGATGATTTTCATCGTGATAAACATCGTCGTCGACATTCTCTACTCCTACATAGACCCGAGTATTAGGTATGATTAGTCAGGAATCGGAGATACTTCGGGAGCTGGCTGAAGCACGTAAACGGACACGTTTCGACCTGTTGCGAGACTTTTTGCGTAAGTTTAGACGGAACAGGGCTGCGTTATTTGGGTTACTGATTCTTTTCGGGTTTGTTTTGAGCGCTGTTTTCGCTGATTTTTATCCGCACAATCCGGTGAAACAAGATTTATCGAAGACGCTGAGGCCTCCGAGCGCTGAACACCCGCTTGGGACAGACCAGCTCGGCAGAGACGTTCTCGCGAGAATTTTGCATGGAAGCCGGATATCTCTGCTGGTTGGCTTGGCAGCCGTTTCGTTTGGAGCCGTCATCGGAGTAGTTCTAGGCCTTTTGTCTGGATATTTTTCCAGATGGAGTGACATGGTTATTCAACGAGTTACAGATGTGTTGCTTTCTTTTCCGACTTTTCTTCTCGCCCTGTCGTTGGTCGCGATGCTTGGAGTAGGGTTGCAGAACGTAACTATTTCGGTCGGCGTCACGGCGATTCCCGTCTTCACACGGCTCGTTAGGGCTTCCGTACTCACTATCAGGGAGATGCACTACGTCGAAGCCGCTAAAGCCCTTCAGCTCCCGAGCTACGTAATCATGTTCAAGCACATTCTACCCAACGCCCTCTCCCCCGTGATAGTTCAGGCAACGCTCTACATGGGAACGGCCATACTCGTCGCAGCCGGTCTCGGATTCCTCGGAGTAGGGGTCCAGCCACCAACACCCGAATGGGGCCAAATGCTAGGCGAATACTACCTCTACATCTTCTCGCAACAACATCTCGTCCTCGCCCCTGGACTAGCCATCTTCCTGACCGTTCTTTCCTTCAACTTAATCGGAGACGGCTTACGTGATGCCCTTGACCCGAGGATGAGGCTTCTCTAGCCGTATAAGTGACAGGCGACGAAATGTTTGGGAGCGGCCTCAATTAGTTTCGGCTCT
>JANWZT010000303.1 GCA_025054515.1 Candidatus Caldarchaeum sp. | reverse complement strand
TATTTTGTCGACACCCATGACTGCGATGTAGGTATGCGGCGGGATGTTGCCGAGCCGGTCGTTCCCTTCATTCGTTTCGACGACTATGGTGCCGGTTTCCGCTATCGCGATGTTGACCCCCGTTATCCCGATATCAGCACTTAGAAAGACATTCCTCAGATACTCTCTCGCGAACATCATAAGTTCCGGAATGTCGGGCGGAATCTGCTTGCCCGCGGTTTTTGAGAAAATTTCCGCGACCTCGTAACGTGTCTTATGCACGGCCGGATAAACGAGATGAAAAGGCTTCTCACCCGCGAGCTGAATTATGAGCTCACCCAAGTCTGTATCGACTATCTTGACACCCCTCTGTTCGAGGTATTTGTTCAACTCGATTTCTTCGGTTGTCATCGATTTGCTTTTTGACAGAAGTGTGGCCCGTTTCTCGACCGCAATTCTGTAGATGAATTCGCAGGCCTCTATAGCATCTTTCGCCACAAAAACTTTCGCCCCCCTTTTTTCACATTTTTCGATGAACCGCTTTAGCAGAGGGTCAAGGTTCTCAACCGCTCTTGCTTTCAGCTCTCTTACTTCATGACGGAATTTTTCAAAGTCGGGTATCGTTTCTTTTATGGTGTATTTGCGCTTTTCAAGGGTTCTAAACAGTGCGTCTCGTAGGTAGGTCCTCCATTCTTTGCGCGGAAGAACAGCCGCTACTTTCTCTGAAAGTTCACGATGTATCTGCTGGGCCTTTTTCACAGCCAATTCATAACCACCGCCGAAACCGCGTGAGGCCCGTGAATACCAAGGACAAGCCTCTGCTCGATGTCCCCCGACCTGCTTGGACCAGAGATGAAGGTGACCGCGGAAGTCTTTCTTTCCGCCGCTCGACGAATCACTTCCGAAACGCTGTAGACGCTCCGGTATAACATGCTTCGTTTGAGAAAGCTGACGTGGACTTTAGGAAGACTCGACAACAGCCTTTCTACATCATCGAACGCAACTTCCACCAAAGTACCGGTTTCCGCAATGCCGCATGCCGCTGAAGAAACACCGGCGTGTACTTCCTTTATCACTGAT
>JANWZT010000302.1 GCA_025054515.1 Candidatus Caldarchaeum sp. | reverse complement strand
GGTTTTCGAGCCCGAGTCAAGGGCTTTCGCGAAAACAAACCGCATACGCTGGCCGTCGCTCAGCTCGTCGTAAGAACGAAACCAGGTGAAGACATCGGACAGACCCGCCGCCGACAGAAGCTCGACGGCCTCATGAACGTCGTCGCCCACGCAGTCGACCAGGGGGCTTCCCGGCCTTATTCGCGATGCGACCTCCCAAGAGACCGCTACGGGAGCGAATTCCGGATGACGGCTCATTTCGGCGGCGAGATGTCTCACGAGCAGCGATTTCCCCCCGCCGCTTTCACCCGTGACGTAGACGACGTCTCCTGCCTCGACCTCTATCTCAGTCTCTACGTAGACGGGAAGCTTCACGTCTTCGAGGCTCAGCCCCATCAAAGCCGCAACATCCCCAACCCTCTCCGACTTCTTCACGACACCGCCGAAAACCTTCGTCAACTTCGTCCGAAAGCCCGCGAAACCGTAGAAACGCCGCGACGGCTGCGAGAAGTCGTCGAAGGGAACCGCGACCCGGAAGACGGCCACGCAAAAAACAAAAAACAAGTTGTTAAATCAATCAGTGGCGAGCGGGTAAGCAGCGCCGTCGAAAAACACAACGTATCCCCAGTCCCCGCGCACCGTTTCAGGAACGTGGAGCCCGCGACGAGACAGCATCTCTCGCACCTCCGGCAGGGACAACGCGTAGCAGACGTGGGCGCATGAGCCGTCGAAACAGTATGAGCAGTAGGCGCCGTGTTCCGTAATCCAGACTTCGACGCTGACGTTGAGCAAGTTGTCTTTGACAAGGACGTGTGACATGTAGACGTTCACGTGTTCGAACCTCGGCTTCACAAGAGGTTTCAAAGCTCCGCGGGCCTCGAGGAAATCGACGAGAACGCCGACGACGACGTCGGCCCTGCTTCGGAAACCACGCACTTCAGCCTCTTCATCCCGCAGGTATTCGTCGATGGCCTGCGCGAGCGCCGCGGGAATCTTCACGGTGCAGTACCCCTTGGCCGATGACTCATCCGTGACTCCACGGCGACTCATCCGTGACTCATTTTTCTCCATCGTTTTTATCCCTCCA
>JANWZT010000301.1 GCA_025054515.1 Candidatus Caldarchaeum sp. | reverse complement strand
CGCCACACACCGAGTAACCGAAGAGCTCGTCTTCAAACAGAAAATCAAGCAAGTCTTCAGGGTCGCCGTCCCCGTTTACCAAGACGGAATTCTCGCCGCCTACGTAGCAAAAGACTTGCCCATCAAAAAATGGGCGGGCATAAACCCCGACTACGAATACGGACGTGTGTCATGGGAGTTCTTCAAGCAGAGACTGTCGGCGCTGAGGCCCGACGTAGAATTTGTCGCGGAGCAGTTTAACAGAAGCCCCGGAACAACCGACTTCGGCCCGTTCATTTCAGCTGTGTTGGCCTCTGGCGCGGAAGGCCTTTTCTCCGTCAACTGGGCCTTGGAAGCGGCGACGATGCATAAACAGCTGAAAACGTTGGGCGCCTACGACCGGCTGCAGACGGTGATCAACCCGATGGGGTATTCGATGGACGTGGCCTACGAGCTGGGGGCGGACTACCCGACGGCGAGGCTCGGCACATGGGTGTCGGGACGGTATGTATGGTTCTATCCGGAATCGGAAATCAACAAAAGGTTCGTAACCAGCTTCAGATCCCGCTACGGCCGATATCCGCCATATTCGTCCGAAACAACCTACACAGCAATCTACCTCATCAAATCCGCTCTCGAATCCGCCGGAACCTTCGACATCGACCGATTGATCAAAGAGATGGAAGGCCGCGTTATAATGTCTCCCGCGGGCGTGAGATGGATACGTCCCGAAGACCATCAAGCGTTGTACGACGTCCCATTCGGCAAGGTGAAGCATGCTGGAGCCGAAATAGCACAGCTGACAGACCTCGTGACAAGGTCGCCGTGGGACTACTACAGACACCCGCCGTTCACATGATTCACAGATGTTTGAAACAATCCTATACCAACTTTTTACAGGCCTATTTAGAGCATCCTACTACTGGCTGATAGCGTCGGGGCTGACGTTAATTTTCGGCGTCACACGAGTGGTGAACTTCGCCCACGCGGCTTTTTTTGTGTTGGGCGGCTACTTGGCCTTGACTTTTTACGGTCTCACTGCAAATTTTCCCGCGACCGTCGCCTTGTCGGCGGCGACCGTCGGGCTGATC
>JANWZT010000300.1 GCA_025054515.1 Candidatus Caldarchaeum sp. | reverse complement strand
AGCTTATCCACAGGTCCCGAAATGGAGGAGAATACCGGCCAGTATCAATTAAAAGAGATCCTAACGGGGAGATATCGACTCGCATGATAAATCGCGTATCCCTTCACACCTTTGACCGATGAAAATTCGTTGACTTCGACTTGGAGTTGGAGGGCTGGACTCATCCATCCTTCAGCTATGTCCATCGCGAGCACGGAGAAAAGTATCTTCGTGCTATTTCCAGCAGCCGACGAAACTCTTTCAAGATGTGACTTGTAAAGCTGTATCGTGAAGTTTCCGTGTAACGGGTTCTTTATTGAGCTGTTGAAGGGACTCGTCAAAACGACCACATAATTTGAGTTCTTCAAAAAGGACTCTTCTACCTTTGGGTACTTCGCTGTAGCGACTGCATCAATTTCCACGAATATCTCTAAGCCGTATTCACGGTTAAGCTTACCGATCTCAGAAATCAACAATGCTGCGCTGTCGAAGACAGCTTCGCCCGAACTCCAGTCAACGCCCATCAAGTACAGGCCGCTGAAATTCATCCGAACCGCTGAAAGCATGGCTTTCCTCGCAAAAAGCTGGGCTAAAATCGTTCCGTCGCGGGTTACACATTGAAAATAAATGTTACCTTTTCATCAACACAATCGCTGAATTCCGTAATGAAGTGACTGGAGTTGTAGCCGTGATACCCATAGTGAACTGATATGTATGTCGTTCTGAGGTAAATGCCTAGAACGGGCCTAATCCCATGTTTTTTGAGTTGAGAGGCTATAGTACGTAAGTCTTCTTCAGTCCATGCTTCGTTAGTCAACTTGAACCTAAACGACTTTCCGTAATCCCCTCCAAACATGACTGCTTCGGGCCCGACTGGAAAAACCAAATGTGTTAAATTGAATTTCTCAAGCAAAAGCGACAAGTCGTTTTTTTGAGATTTATCAAGCAATGCTTCGACGCTTTCGGTGACGCCGACCTGCGTCGACGCTCGAGGAAGAACCAGCCCTTTGCCGACGGGAAAAACACTCACCACGATGACGAAAACCATGATAAGCGAAGCCAACGCAATCCTCGAAAACGTCCAAATTGTCCTTTGAGGCCTGAAAAGG
>JANWZT010000002.1 GCA_025054515.1 Candidatus Caldarchaeum sp. | reverse complement strand
TGTAGACGTTCGACTGGATGTTGACTTCTTTTCCGATTAGGACTGCTCCGTCGAGGACTGTGTTGCTCCCGATACGCGAACTGCTCCGCACGATCGAGCCTGACCTAATCAACACGTTGTGACCAAGCTCTACGTCTCCTTCGATTATTACTTCGTCGTAGATGATGCAGCCTCTCCGGACGATGCAACGCGGCCCTATGAAGCTACCCAAACTGGCGTTCTCCACACATTCTAAGGATGTTTTGATGCCGCGCTGTATCGACTTTAGAAGGCGTTGACGCGTTGGATAACCAAGCGTAACCTCTTCGTCGATGAAGCTTCCCTCCCCTACTTCGGTGCAGCCGTAGATCTGGCTTTCATTGGAAACCATTCCTGCTATTTTGGCGCGAGGGGAGATGAAGCCCGACATTAACCTTCCCCTCCACAATACGTATATATTTTTTTCTCTTTGCCTCGCTTATCTTTATCAAAGAGCGTGATTAGCCACCCACTGAGCCTGTGAACTGGTCGCAACACGTCGCATCCGGGTCAAGGGCTGACGTTGATGGAGTTGAGGTTTTTTACGTGGAGCGTGGAAATGGAAGGCCTTTGGTGCTGCTGCATGGCTGGGCTTCGAGCTCGTATTCGTGGCGTCACAACCTCCCCACCCTTTCTCAGCATTTTCGCGTCATAGCGTTGGATTTACCCGGCTTCGGGCTTTCCCAAAAGCTTCCGCAAGGTCTCCGCCTCAAACCTTTGAACGACCATCTGAACAGATTCTTCGAGAAAATCGGCGTTGACAGTTTCGCCCTCGTCGGCATGTCCATGGGAGGGCCTGTTTCGGTTTATTACGCCGTCAACAACCCCGAAAAAGTTTCGAAGCTCGTTCTCGTCAACCCAGCTCTTTTCGGAGCGGGCGCGGGCAGAAGAAGAGCTCCGGTGAAGCTTCTGTCCATGTGGCCTTTCTACGACATCGCCAGCCGCTTCTTTATATCCAAATCCTTCATCAGATATGCGCTAAAACAGGTTTACGTCAAGCAGTCGATGCTGGACGAGGAGCTGGTCGAAGCCTACTACCAGTCGATAAAACTTTCGGGAAAAACACTACTCGACGCTTTCCACATCATGCAGGAATTCAACTTGGAGCTGTTATCGAAGGTGAGCTGTCCCGTCTTGTTTGTTCTCGGCGGCCGCGATACTCTGGTTCCGTATGAGAAGAACAGAGATGTCGCCGAACGAATCGGAGCCAAAGTTGTGATTGACCCGGAGTCCGGCCACGGAGTTCACGAAGAAAATCCCGAATTTGTCAACAACGTTATATTGGATTTTTTGAAGAGTTAGCGGGGACATGAAAAGAAGGGAAATAGTCGAGCAGTTGTTCGAGGTTTTGATGTCAAGCGTCAACTCCAACGCGGTTCCTCCACAGCTGGGCTGGCGGGTTTTCGAAAAATTCTATTCGCAGGAAATCTACGATGATGAAGGGTTCCGCCTTTTGGTCAAAGCATGTAGAATGTGTGAACCCGAGAAAACGGCTTTGGCTTTGAAAGGTGTGTTTAAATGAGTTTCTTTTCTGTGGAGGTTGTTCCGAAGGACCCGCTGTGGAAGCTCGCGTTAGCGGGTGTGTTGGTTGAGCAGAACGGTTTTGACGGCGTCTGGGTCAGCGAACATTTTTTCAACCGGAATTCGTTGATTACTCTCGCGACCATCGCGAAACACACCCGAAAAATATTGCTTGGGCCGGCTGTCGTTAACCCTTATGTGGTTCATCCGGTTATGATGGCTCAGCAGGCGGCAACGCTTTGGGAGCTTTCTCCGGGGAGGGTGCGTTATGCGGTCGGAGCAGGCGATGCTCATTCGCTGCAGCGGCTCGGATACGTGAGGACGAAGCCGGTTGAAAAAGTCGTGGAGGCCGTTGAAACGATGCGTTCGTCCTTCGCCTCGTTGGACACCTACAAAATTTCTGACGTCAAGATTTTCTTGGGCGCGCAAGGAGAAAGGATGCTGGAAGCCGCGGCGAAAATCGGGGACGGCGTTCTTGTGAACTGGTCGAACACCGAAATGCTCAAAGAATCCATAAATCATCTCACAAATCCGGCGAGGCCCGGTTTCGTTAAGGCCGCTTATTTGATAACATCTATTCACGAAGATGAGGAGAAAGCTTTGAAAACGGTGATTCCCTATGCCGCGTACTTGATGGTCGGTGCGTCGGAAAAGCATCTTCAGCGGGCGGATGTGTCGCCGGACTATAGGGAAAAGGTTGCTGAAATTTTGGCGCGGAGGAATTGGAACGAGCTCTACCGAGTGGCACGAAAAGACTGGGTTGGCTTTTTTAGCTTTTGGGGGAACAGACGGCAGCTTGATGATTTGGTTACGTCTGTGATCGATTTGGGGTATGATGAGGTTGTTTTTGCAGGGCCTTTAGGCCCGAGATACGTGAAAGCCCTTAAAAATATCGCTTCGATATGTCGGTCGGCGAGAAGGAGACGTTAGATTGACCGCTGGAACGTCTCTACTGCAGAGGACGGAGGCGGAGAGGCTAAAGAAACAACTGGCGTCAGCCATGCAACTCCGGAAATTTCCGTCCGACGAAGAGCTGGCAGTCCTGCTCAACGCGACCGTTCGAAAAAAGCCGGTGAAAACTTTGTCCGGCGTCTCGGTCGTCACGGTCGTCGCACCCATCTTTAGCTGTCCACACGGCAAATGCATCTACTGCCCGGGCGGCAAGCCCTTCGGAACGCCGCAGAGCTACACCGGCGAAGAAGCTGTCGTCAAAACAGCAGCCTCCTACGACTATGACCCACGCAAACAAGCCGAAAACGCCGTCCAGAAGCTGCGCAAAATGGGGCATTCCGTCGATAAAGTCGAGCTTATCATCATCGGGGGAACTTTTACTGCGACGCCGGACGAATTTCAGCGCCACGTCATCAAAGAATGTCTCGACGGCCTTCACGGGGTTTCGACGAAAAGCTTGGAGGAAGCGCTTGATGTTAGTGAAAGGTCTTCGGTTCATGTTTCGGGGATTACGGTCGAAACCAAGCCCGACTGGGCCAAACGCGATATCGCCGTCAAGCTCGTTGAATACGGCGTAACCCGTGTTGAAATCGGTGTGCAGGCCTTGGACGATGAGATTCTGGCTTTTGTCAACAGAGGCCACACGGTTCAAGACGTGGTCGAGGCAACGGCCGACCTCAAAGACACGGCTTTCAAAGTTTGCTACCACATCATGCCAAACCTTCCCGGCTCGTCGCCGGCGAAAGACCTTGAAATGTTCACGACGATGTTTGAAGATGAACGGTTCAGGCCCGACCAGCTCAAAATATATCCCACGCTGGTTCTCCCCGGAACGGGTCTGGAAATTCTTTGGCGGAAAGGCCTTTACAAACCGTATTCCGATGAAGAGCTGGTCAAAATGTTGGCGGAATTGATGCGCCGCGTCCCGCCCTACGTCAGGATCACCCGGATACAGCGGGAAATCCCACTCCATTCCGCCTTGGACGGCCTTCACATCCCGAACTTGCGGCAGGTCGTGGAAAAAGCGGTCGGCAACTCCTGCAGATGCATCCGATGCCGAGAACACGGCCACATCAACAGAAAGGTCAACCCCGAAAAAGCAGTGATAAGACGTATCCGTTATCGTTCGTCGGGGGGTTTGGATTACTTTGTTTCGGTAGAAGATTTTGATTCTGACGCCTTGCTGGGGTTTGTTCGGGTGAGGATTCCGTCGAAAGCCTTGAGGCCCGAGCTTGAAGAGGCGGGCCTCGTCCGGGAATTGCACGTCTACGGCGCGATGAAGGCGGTTGGAACACCGCCGGACGAAATGACATCGCAGCACAGGGGGTTTGGAAGAACTTTGATGAGCGAGGCGGAACGCATCATCTTCGAAGAACACGGGCTGGAACGCGTAGCTGTTATCAGCGGCGTCGGCGTCCGCAACTACTACCGCAAACTCGGATACAAGCTCTTCGGGCCATATATGGTCAAAAACCGCGGTGAAAACAGATGACCATTCAGCTACCGGTCATCAAACATTTCAACATGCTGATGTTCCATCAAAAACTCGCGATAGCCGTCTTCATAATCCTGCTCGGCCTTCGGTTCATGATAATCAACTCACCTTATCCAGAGGTTGTCGAAGTCGATGGAGAAAAGAAGCTGGAAGGAGGAATGGTTTTCGACGAAGCACATTACATACCCGCTGTGAGAAGTTTATTGAAAGGTGAATCGGTCAACCACGAGCATCCACCACTTTCGAAACTGCTCATAGCCTTGTCCATGATGTTGTTCGGGGACAACCCGCTGGGCTGGCGTTTCTTCCCGTCGGTCCTGTCGTCTGCGGCTGTGGCTTTGCTGCCGCTGATAGCGTGGAGGCTGACCCAAAATCGTTCTCACACCTTCTTCACAACCTTCTTCATCGCGACAGACGTGATGTTCTTCAACATCGGGACGATAGCCATGCTCGACGGCCCAGCCTTCTTCTTCCTCTTCCTCGGAACATACCTGTACCTACGACGTCAATATCTTCCCGCAGCCGCCGTCCTCGGCGCCGCCGTCCTCTCCAAAACATCGATGGCCTTTAACATCGCCGCCCTCCTCCTATTCAGCCTAATAACCATCTACAACCACAGACGCAAAATAGCGGAAATCATCGCCGAATGGTCTCCGATTTTCGAGAAAATGGTCATCGTCGGGCTGGCCGTGTTTCTCGCCGGCCTCGCCGCGTACGATTTTTACTACAGGGCCTTCAACAGCCCGTTCGCCCACCTGGACTACATCCTAAACTACCACAGCCAGCTACGTTACAACTGCTCCGAATACGAGCTTCCCCTCAGATGCACCGTGGTCGAAAACGATGGAAGACGCGTAACCGTCGACCTGCCCTTGAGCTGGATATCACCGATTTCACCATTCGCCGCGGCCCCCTACTTCCTCGTAACCGCAACCGCCGGCGAACGCACTTGGCATCCAATCGCCTACTACGGCATCTACAGCCCCTATTGGTGGACGACGGTCCTCGTCCTCGTCTTCTCACTCTACTACACCTTCAAGACAAGGGGCGGAGACACCGTGCAGACCTTCGTTTTCACGTGGATTTTGGCGAGCTACGGGCCATATTTCATAATCGGCCACCTTCTCCAAAGATGGGTCTACACGTTTTACTTTCTCCCCACGCTTCCAGCCGTGGCCCTCGGGTTGTCGACCGTATTGAGCGGCGACAGGTTTTCACGGGCCGTGTTGTACGGGGTCGCGTTAGTCCAGCTCGCTTGGTTCTTCATCTACTTCCCCGTAAAATCGGACACCCACATCCACATCCTCGAACTCCTAAACCTGCCGAGATAAAATGACGTGGATAGAAAAAGCACGGAAAGCCCTATCCAACGGCTCTGTCATCGTTCTCGCCGGACGGTGCATCATACACTACGAAGGAAGGGCCGCGTCAAAACTCGGCGAAGGCGAGAGGCTTGTCATCATAAAAAAAGACCGGAGCATCCTCGTCCACAGGCCCACCGGCCACGAGCCAGTCAACTGGCAGCCCAAAAAATCCAAAATAGAGTTCGGAGAAGAGGATGACGCAAAGATCATCAGGGCCACGAGGGGAAATGAACTGCTCAAAATCTACTTCCTCGAAGAGCCGGAAGTAGTGGTTTTTGATTTGCTGGACGATGCGGAGTTTGAGATGTATGCTTCGGAGGCGGAGATGAAGGAAGCGGTTTTGCTCGAGCCGAATCTGGTCGAAGACGGGTTCACGCCTTTTCAGGAAGAACGTAGAGCCGGCAGAGTCGGCAGGGTCGACGTCTTCGGAATTGACCGAGAGGGCAAATTGACCGTGGTGGAGCTGAAAAGAAAATCCGCCAACGAAGAAGACGTTAATCAACTGCGGAGATACCTCGAAGTTCTTGGACAAGAATTTGGCAGAAAACCACGCGCGATCCTCGCCGCCCCGTCGGTGACGAGAACCGCGGCCTCGCTGTTGAAAACCTCCGGAATAGACTTCAAATGCTTAACGCCGAAGACATGTATGGAAGTGCTGAGAAAAAAGCGTGGGTTAGACTTCCATGTCTAAAAGACTGAAACCTTCCGCGCCAGAATCAGCTCGGTTACTTTCCGGATGTTAGCGACTTCGTCGTAGACTATCCCTTCTATGTCTCTGATGAGGCCGGTGTCCATTTTGTCTTCAGGGATTGCTTGAACGGATACCGAAAGCGGTTGGTTGATGGGTTTCCCGATCTGGCTCAACATCCGGACGTAAACCTCCTTGAGCCTTTTTGTTTCTTCGTATATGCGGCGCGCCGTCAACCCGGCGCAGACGTTGTAGATTTTACCCACATGAGATATTGGGTTTTTGCCCGCGGTCGCTTCGAGGGACATCTGGCGGTTGGGTGTTATCAAGCCGTTGGCCCTGTTTCCCCGGCCTGTGTTTCCGTCGTCGCCGTGTTCCGCGCTGGTTCCCGTGAAAGTAAGGTAGAAGATTTCGTTCTGGATGTTGGTTCCATATTTGTCAGCGGTGTTTACATAAACCGTCACGTCATGGTCGCCGACTATCCGGGACGCAAGGTCTTCGACCTCGCTCTTTATCTGCTCCTTCACAGATATGTAATGCTCTCTGTCCCGTGTCAAAGTGCTTACTATCCCGTCAGCAACCGTGACGGTGATTTTCGACCCTTTCCGCAGCCCCATGACCTTCACGTCTTCGCCGCTTTCCTTCACACGGCTCTTGAACGAGGGGGAGTTGAGATGTCTTTCGACATTCAGCACGAGTGATTCGAGCGGAGTGAACGGGTAGAATGCGACCCCGTATGACGTGTCGTTCGCCAAAGGCATTTCTTTTTCACGTTCGACGACCGATTTAAGGTCCGGGCTGCTTTCCCGAACCCTCACCTCAAGCGACACGTGAGAGTCAAAATCGAGGAAGCGGAAATTTCTTTTAATCATCGACCTCACCGCGTCAGTTATGATTTCCTTGTACGGAATTTTTTCTTCGCCGGTCGGCGTTTTCACCGATGTCGAGGCCCTCCCCGCGATGATTATTGTTATCGGCTCTTCAAGCCGGCCGTAGCCAAACGTGTTGTAGGCCCTACCGCCGATGAGAAGGCCTTTGTCGACGTTGTGATGGAGAACATATCCGTATTTTGAAACGTAGTAGTGGGACAGCATCAGCGAAGCCTCTTCGCAAGCGCTGTCGATGATGTAGTCCGGATGTCCGAGGCCTTTCCGCTCGACCATCTCGATTTCCTGCTCGACGACGGGCTTTCTATCAAGATGTTCGACAGTCACGAACGAAGCCTTCATAATTTTCTCCACTTTGCAGAAAACCCCCTAAATATTAACCTCTTATCCCCTTTCCTCCGGGTTACTTTTCGGTAAAGATGACGTACATAATGTTATTTCCCCTAATCAAGACTTTAGGGTAACCCGCTGTCCTGCTGTCACCGAGATATTCGACCACGTGTTCAAGAAGCATGTTCATATAGCCATCGCATTCGACCATCGTTCCTTCGTAGCGGGCGTCGTTTTTCAAAATCACTTTGACGCTTTTGTTGAGGTTCCGCATTATGGTGGTCAAAGGCTTCGTCGATTCCACGTTATCTGCACCGTTTTCCAGTTTCTAAAATAGTTAAACTATGCTTTCGTATTTAAGCTCGCTGAAGCAGATGCCGCAGACGATGTTCTCACCGATTTTGTAGGATTCGTCGACAGGAGCTCCACAAACAGGACAAGCCACTGCCTTAGGGTTCGGCTCAAACAATTCCGCGCCGCAAGACCCGCAGATCTTGGAGCCTATGGGGTTGACCGCGCCACAAGATTTACAGACCATGTCAACCCCCTTCGTCACCACCGCCAAAGTTTTCGAATTCGAGGACGGCTGAGCTACGACGGTCTGCTGCTCCCGAGCCGTCTGACGGGCTGGTCGGGGAGGAACAGTCCTGATCTCCATGGCCGGCCCTTTTTCATCGAGCATCGACGAAATTTCCCGTTCAATTTCCTCTAGCTCACTGTTGGAGGAATTCTCTCTTTTCAAGGGCCTTCTTACAGGGGCTACAGGAGGTGAATATGGTGAAAGCGTTCTCATTCCACGGACAAAAAGCAGCAAACCGATTGCGGTTGTGGCGGCGCCCGCCGCCGTGATGAGTATCCCGGCAGAAAACCCGGGGGCTAAAGGCGTGTCGTAAATTTTTTGAATCGGTGAATCGTATCCCCCGGTTAGAAATAACGCGAGTATGGGGAGAAGAACTATGGTGACGCCGGCGACGCCGATGGCTATGCCTATCTTTGGGTTGACCATGGCGGCTCAATCTGAGCCGGGGAAGTTATAAATATTATTAGCTGTTCGTCTGAAGCCTATTCTTACGGCCACACCGTCGATATCCCACGACCTTACAAAGAAGCCGTCGGGAACCGGGTCTCCCAGCTTCGCCGTCCTGACTATGGCCCGGGTTTCGGATTCGATGTACCCTTTTTTCACCTCCACATGCTTTTTGAAAGATTCGTCGTCCGTCTGAATGATGCATTCGATTTTCTCCAGAATGTTCAAGTCCGCTTCTTTGCGCATGACCTGTATTCTGCGGATGACCTCTTTAGCTGAAGACGTGGCTTCAAGCTCCTCGGACATCCTCATGTCTACGTAAATTTCCGCGTTCGGGTTTTCCGCATAGGAATAGAACTCGGGAACGACACGTATGACGTTGAACATCGTAGACGGAAGAAATCGTTCACCGTCGTCGATAGGAACTGTTAGCCCATTCTTCGTCTCAATCTCTTTTTTGAGCAAGGCTCCGTCGCTGTTCTTGAGGTAGTTCAGTAGCTGGGGCAGTCTTCTACCCAAAACGGGCCCGAGCTGAGCCAAATCCCCTTCAACTTTCCAGGAAGCTTCTTCGAAGACGGAGCCAAGAGGCCGTATCTCGATGTTTTCCGCGTTGCTGCTTTCCATCAAAAACGATGAAAAAACCTTCAAGGCTTCGTGTGCTTCGGATGTTTTGGGAACGAGGATGATGCGGGTGACCGGTGAACGGAGTTTTCTTCCTCCTTTTTGCCGGGCGGCTAAAATCGATGTCAAAACATCTCTGACCAGCTCCATCTGGGCGATGAGTTTTCGGTCGTAAAACATTTGGTCGACCTCGGGCCACGATTCAAGATGTATCGTTTCTTTGTCGGAGGAAGTCCGGATTGTTTGGTAGAGGTATTCAGTTATGTATGGCGCGAATGGCGCGAGAACAAGAAGAGTTTTCTTGAGGACGTAGTATAGGCATGAGTAGGCGGCGAATTTTTCAGGAGTTTCCGCTTCGGACCACGCTATCCTTCTCACACTCCGCAGGTAGGTGCGGCTCAGGTCATCTATGACAAAGGAGAGTATCTCCTTGACGGCTTTGTGGATTTCCATTTCATTAAGGTAAGCCGACGTCTTGGCGACGACGTCGTTTATTCGGGCGAGAATCCATTTGTCCTCTGGCCGCAGATGCGAAAGATAGTTTTGAAGGCTGTGTCGGGATGGATCGAAGTTGTCCAGCTTCTGGTATGTCGACGCGAACTGGAAGACGTTCCAGAGGATGTTGAGGTCTTCGATGGTTTCTTCGACTTCGGACGGGACGAAGTTTATGGTGCTCCACGGCTCGGCTTTGCTGACCAGGTATATCCGAATGGGGTCGACTCCGTATCGATCGAAGGCGTCTTCGGCCCAGACGACGTTACCCCTCGATTTGGACATTTTTTTGCCGAATTCATCGAGAACGTGTCCCTGATTTAGAACCGATTTGAAAGGCGTTTTGCCCATCAGCAATGTTGAGGTGAAGAGAAGGGTGTAGAACCAGCCGCGTGTTTGGTCGATGGCTTCGGTGATGAAGTCGTATGGATAGACTTGGTTGAACAGTTGCTGTTGTCTGAGTGCGTCTACGCTTGCGTAGAAGGCAACTCCGGAGTCGAGCCATGTGTCGAGGACGAAGGGAATGCGCTTCATCATCCCGCCGCATGAGGGACAGCGGAAGACATATGCGTCGACCCATGGCCTGTGCATCCTTTTGACCGATGGCTTTTCTACTGCTTCTTCCAGCTCAGCGCGGGAGCCAACCACGGTTTTTTCGCCGCACGACTCGCAGCGCCAGACGTTCAGCGGAGTTCCCCAGATTTTGCTCCTCGAAATACACCAGTCCTGTGCGTTGACGAGCCAGTCGCCGAACCGGTTTGAGCCAGCCCATTCCGGCCACCATTTTACGGACTTGTTCTCTTCAACCATCCTTTCCTTAATCCTCTCCACCTTCAAAAACCACTGGACACTGGTCAAATAGATGAGCTTGCTTCCGCATCGCCAGCAGTGGGGGTAGCTATGTAGAATCTCCAGTTTTTTGACGAGAAGATGTTTGGCTTCGAGGTCTTCGATGATTTTTTCTGAGGCGTCCCAGACTTTCAACCCGGCGTATCTCCCGCCTTGGGCGGTGAAATATCCTGAAGGGTTTACGGGGCAGAAAATGTTGAGGCCGTGTCGCTGCCCTATTTCAAAGTCTTCGGGCCCGTGTGCTGGAGCGATGTGGACGAAGCCAGTTCCTTCTTCAAGCGTTACGTGTTCGGATGGAACTATGTAGTGTTCTTCGTTTAGGTGGTTTGGCACCTCCTCGAGTAGTGGATGACGGTATCGTTTGCCGATGAAATATCCGCCGTCAACCGTTCGGTTCACCTTGAACCCGGCTATCTTCGTTTCGTCCACAAACTTCGGCAGCAGCTGCTCGGCCACGAACCATCTTTCCCCGTCATACTGTATCTCAACGTATT
The DNA here is from genome assembly GCA_025054515.1 of Candidatus Caldarchaeum sp. Taxonomy (GTDB): domain Archaea; phylum Thermoproteota; class Nitrososphaeria_A; order Caldarchaeales; family Caldarchaeaceae; genus Caldarchaeum. The sequence continues at coordinate 27,409 of JANWZT010000002.1, read as the reverse complement.
TGGCGTCGGGCTTGACGGCGACGGCCTCGTTTCCCGGAAGAGTCCAAGGCGTCGTCGTCCAGATGATGACGTATCCGCCTTCGGTCAAAGGCATTTTGACGTATATCGATGGGTCGACGACTTCGTCGTATCCTTGGGCGAGTTCATGCTGTGAAAGTGCTGTTTCGCACTGGGGGCAGGATGGTACGACGCGTAGGCTTTCGACGAGGTCTCCGTTCTGGTGTGCTTGTTTGAGGAGGTGCCATACGTGTTCCATGTATTCGTCTTTGCGTGTTTCGTAGGCTGTGTCGTAGTCAAGCCAGAGACCAAGCCTTTCGCTCGCTTTCCTCCAGTGGCTGAGGTAGTGGTCGACGACGTTCCACGCCTCCTGAACGAACTTTTCCATTCCAATTTTTTCGATGTCGCGTTTGCTTGTTATTCCGAGCTTTTTCTCCACCTCGATTTCTGTTGGAAGGCCTTGACAATCCCATCCAGCCCTTCTCCAAACCCTAAAGCCGTTCATGGTCTTGTAGCGGAGGACTATGTCTTTGTAGACGCGTCCCCTAGTGTGGCCGATGTGCATGTAGCCGTTGACGGTCGGAGGGCCTTCGAGGAAGGAGAAAAGAGGCCCGTCTGGGTTGGCTTCGAGAACTTTTCTAATGATGTTGTTTTGGGCCCAGTACCTGCTCACCTGTTCTTCGACGAGACGGGGGTTGTATCGTCTGGAAGCCGCCGATTCCATTCGTCTCGGAGAACAACCTACGTCGTCTTTAAATTTATAGATAAAAATTCATCATGTCAACGGCTGGGTCATCCTGCCCGAAAAAGCGATTGATTCGAGCGGCAGTCTCCTTTTTCTCCCGATTATGCGGCGACGCGGATATCCGAAGCCGGCCACACATGCGATATGGTAATTTTCCGGGATGTTGAGTTTCTGGCGCATGGCTTTTTCATCGTATCCGGTGTAGATGCATGAGCCGAGGTTTCGGTTCCAAGCGGCGAGCTGCATGTGTGTTACGACGCGGCCTGCATCGATCAGATGCCATGGATACTTGGGATTGGTCAATATGACGACCGCGAACGCGGCGCCGGCGACCCATTTGCCTGAAGTGCTGATGTCGGCGAGCTCCTGCAAATCCCTGCGGTCTTCCACGACGATAAACCGCCAGTGCTGGGTGTTGAGGCCGCTTGGCGACAGACGGCCGGCTTCGAGGACCTCTTTCAATACCTCTTTAGGAACGGGCTCGGATGAATAGTCTCTAACTTCGAGCCTCGTTTTGATGGCTTCGAAGACGTCCATGAAATTTTTCCGCGACTCACCGTATATATAGTTAGCTGGACGAAAGGAGGCGCCAAAGCTCGTCCTGCACGGGCTCCTTAACCTGCTCCACAGCAGCTCCGACGATTTTCATCCCGTGTCTGCGGGGAACTATTTTTCCGATGATTTTTCCGCCGAGTTTTTTGACGAGTGCTTGGTCGAATTCGGGGGCTGTCGCGATAAGTGTGCCGGAGCTGATGAGACGTAGGGGGTCGATTTCCAGCTTGGAGCAGATTTTTTCCACCAACGGATGAACAAGCACCTTCGACCTCTCGACTTCAAACCCTACTCCCGCGGCTTGAGCCATTTCATACAGGCCGCCGACCAACCCGCCTTCGGTTGGGTCATGCATGGAATGCACACCTGTCTTTGCAAGCGTCAAAGCCTCATCAACCACACTCGTCTTCATGATGAAAGAAGAAGCCCGAACCAGTTCGCGAGCCGAGAAACCTTTCGCCTTCAAAATTTCAGCGAAATCAGTGGCAATTATGGCCGCCCCTTCCAAAGCAACGGATTTAACCATCAGTATTTGGTCGCCGGGCCTTGCTCCGGCGCTCTTGATTGGTTTAGAGGCGAGTAAACGGCCCATCATGTGGCCCACCACAATCGGTGAGGAAACGAAAGGAGCGACCTCCGAATGGCCCGTCACGACGGCGACGCCCAGCTTCCTGCAAGCCCGATGGATCTGAGCGACGATTTTCTTCAAGTCGGCGGGGCCTGTTCCCTTCGGCAACAGGATGGTCGATGAAAACCATTCCGGACGGCCTCCCGAAACCGCGACGTCGTTGGCTGAAGCGTGGACGGCAAGCCATCCGATAAAACTCTTCGAGCCAGTGATAGGGTCCATGGAGAAGACGTAAACGTCCCTGAGGGTTTTGACGGCTCCGGCGTCTTCTCCGAACCCCGGCCAGACAACTACGTCCTTCCTGAACGCGCCGACCCGCTTTAACACGATGTTCTTCAGAACCCTCTCGGGAAGTTTGCCGACGGGCAGCATGTCTCATGTCTCTTCCAAAGACTGGAGAAGGTGCGCGACCCTCCTGGCGTCGGCCTGGTTCTGCACCCTCATCAAGAAACGGAGCTTGTCGTCGAATACTCGGAAGCTTTGAGCCGAGATATAGAGGACGTTGTGCACATGTTTGACCAGGTCCGCCATCTTCATCGCGGGATGCTCCTTCATGGCCTCGAGGAAAGGATTTACGCGGTATGAGGCGAGGCCAAACTCAGATTTGTCGAAAACAGGCCGCGGAATTCCGGCTGAAAACTTCGTAATAATTTCCGTCAAAAATTTTGTGACTTCGCGGGTCAGCAAAGGAGCGTCGCACGGCAGGGCGAGCACCGCGTCGTATTCGGTTTTCCGGAAGAAGGGCTCGAGCTGAAACCTTATGTCGACCGTCTCGGGGACAGTTTCGTCAAGCTTCGCGTCATAGCGTTGGGCTAATTCCCTGTACAACTCTTTGCTTTCGGCCTCTGACAGGATGAATATTTCCTCGGAATCGTCTGGAACAGCTTCGAGAACATATTCTATCATCGGTCTATTGTTGATCTTAATTAAACCTCTACGGCCGCCTGGGCCAAAGTTTGCGAAGACCGCGGTCGAATATCGCATGTTTCAGCTGACCAGCTTCTTTTTCAGGCTTTCGATGGTGATGGGCAGGATTTTGTAGAGGTCGGCGACGAAGAAGTAGTCGGATTCAATAGCCATCGGCGCGTTGGGGTCTGTGTTGACAGCGATGACTGTTTTCGAGTCGCGCATCCCGACGAGGTGCTGAACCTGCCCGGAAATGCCGAGGGCGATGTAGAGCGACGGCCTCACTCTTTTACCCGACAACCCGATGTGTCTTTCTTCTTCAAGCCATTTCAAATCGCCCGAAATCGGTCTGCTGCAGCCTACTTCGGCTCCGATGATGCGGGCGAGCTCTTCAGCCATCGCCAAATCCTCTTTCTTCTTAAACCCTCGTCCAACCGCAACGACAACTCCAGCCTTCTCCAAATCAACATGTGCCTTTTCCGGCTTAATGGATTCGAGAAACTTTACTTCAGGTGCGTCGCTCACGATGTTGAGCCGCTCGACAACGGGCTTATCGCCGGGAACGATATTTTCGGAGGCGGGCTTAATGGAAACGACCGAAGGCCTATGTCTGAGCAGCAAGGACGCGACATAGCCTCCGCCCAAAACCAGCCGCTTAACGAGAAACGCGTCGCCAGACCTTTCAACCGAAATAACTTCCGACGCGTACGAGGCGTCCAGTCTCTGAGCGGTTCGGGCCGCGATTTCGTTACCCTTCTTCGAAGCGTAGACGACGACGATGTCGACTCCGTTTTGCTTCGCCAGCTCAGACAACGCATGGGCCGTCGACGCCGGACCAGCGTGCCAGTTTTTGTCGGGGAGAACATAGATTTTTTTTACGCCAGCTCCCCCAACCGTCTCAAGCTCCGTCGGAGAATATTCCGTGAAGGCGGCGGCGTAGGTCGTTTCGGGCTGGATTGATTTGGACAGGTATGCCGCCAAAGACGCGGTCTGCTCCGGCTTCTCCCCGAAAACCAGCGCTTTCATCTTCGTCCACCTACGTTGGAGATTATGAGTTCAGCAAGTCTTTCAGCGAGTTCTTCGGGCTTCCCTTCGAATTTTTGTTTTTTCCGCTCGGTTTTCAGGGCCTTGATTTCGACCGTTTCAGCTTTGGGCATCACGTCGTTCGACGTCAACCCCACGTCGCTTAGCTTGAGTTCGTTCAACGGCTTCCGCTGAGCCGCCCTAATCATTAGCAGGCTCGGAAGGCGGGGGGTGTTGATTTCGAGGCCGACGGTAACGACGGCGGGAAGGTTGCAGGAAACCACTTCAACCCCGTCCTCAACCGCTCTCCATGCTTTGATACCGCCGCCTCCGACTTCGAGCTTAGTGACGTAGCTTACATGAGGAACGTTGAAAATTTCCGCGAGCCGAGGCCCTGTCTGGTAGCTGTTTTGGTCCAGAGAAGCTTCGCCGCAGAGAATCAAATCCCATCTGGGAATCTTCGCTTTGATGATTGATGACAGAACTTTGGCCGTGGCTGAGCCGTCGGCCTTTTCGAGGGATGGGTCGGAAAGGACGAACGCTTCATCGGCTCCCATCGCCAAACATTCCCGGACGAGAAGCGGTTTGACGTCGTGTCCGGCTGATACGACATAGACTTTGCCGCCGTGTTTCTCCCGTATCCTGAGGGCTTCTTCGAGGGCGTTGAGGTCGAAGTCGCTGTTCTTCCACTGAGCTTGTCCAATCTGTGGAGCGAGGGTTTCGGGATGAGGTTTGAGCTGGTAGACGTCGACCGTTTGTTTAACGCAGACAACCACGTCAGGCATGACAGATTCCTCGGAACAGGACTGGTAACCCCCCATAAATACTATAGCCAGCTTCAGCTCGGCTCCAGCGATTCCGCCACAATTTCCGCGATGTCTTTGAGCTTCAGCTTCTGCTCCGCCCCAGTTATCCGCGCCGCGTCGGCGAACATCTGCATACAGAACGGACATTCTAAAGCCAGAACATCCGCTCCAGTATCGAGAGCTTCGCGGAGCCGGATGACGCTTTCACGGTCCCGGCGCTTCACCTCATACCAGTAAGTGCTACCACCCGCTCCACAGCAGAAACTATTACGCCCGACTCTCCTCATTTCAACGAACCCGCCGGGCCTTGCCGCCGACTTGACTGCAAGCCTCGGAGCATCGAATTCATCGTTGATTCTTCCGACGTAGCAGGAGTCGTGAAGTGTTATTTTTTCAGCCAAAGGTCGGACTGGTTTGATGCGGCCCGTTCGGAGCAGCTCTCCGATGATTTGACTGTGATGCAGTACTTCGAGCTGAAGCCCGAAATCTCTGTATTCTTTTTTGAAGGTGTTGAAGCAGTGGGGGCAGTTGACGATGATTTTCCGGATTCCACGGGTTTTGAATGTTTCGACGTTTTGGAGGGCCAGTTCCTGGAAACGACCTTCTTCACCTATCCGTCGTGCAGGGTCTCCGGTGCAGGTTTCACCGTCTCCCAAAACGGCAAAAGAGAGATTCGCCTTAACCAATATTTTGACCAAATTTTTGGCGATTTCCCTGCCGCGGGAATCGTATATCGAGGCGCATCCAACCCAGTAGACGTATTCGGCGTCTGGGTTTTCGTCCAAAGTTTTCGCCCCCATCGCCGCGAGTTCCTGGAAGAACTTCTGTTTCTCCGACGGGTCGAAACCGTATGGGTTGCCGTATCTCGACAGGTTGGTGAGCATCGCGGTTTTTCTTTTGTCGAGTTTTCCCTCTAAAGTCAAGGCCCTCCGCATTTCGACGATGTAGTCCATCGGCCTTATCAGAACTGGGCAGGCTTCTATGCAGGCGGAGCAGGTGGTGCAAGCCCACACCTCCTCTTCGTCGATGAGGCCGGAGGCAAAGACATCCCTGTCTCCGCCGTTCTCCGACCAAATTGCTTTTTTGAGCTTTTGAACGATGTCCCGTGGCGAAAGCGGTGTTCCGGCGGCGTATGCAGGGCAGGCGGCTTCGCATCTTCCGCAGTCGGTGCATGCGTCGAGGCCGAGTTTCTGCATCCAGCTCAGTTCCGCTATGGTGCGGAAGCCGAGTTTGATTTCAGCGGTTGGGTCGAGTTCGTCGATGCGGAACGGCGTGTTCATCTTTCCAAGCGGGAGCTGCTTCGGAGCATTGACCGCGATGTTGAGTAGTGTGGAGAAGAGGTGGCCGAGGGATGAATATGGTAGCAGGGCGACCATGGCGAAGGCCACGACGGCGTGGCTCCACCACATCCCTTGGTAGAAGGTCGTGAGAAAAGGCGCTGGAAAAGAGGAGAAGACGGCCTTCGAAAGGCTTTGGCCGACGAAGCTCCAGTCTCCCCAAGGCCTCGGCTCCAAAGCAAGCCTCACGCCTTCGAGGACGTAGCCGGACACACCGATAAAAAGCAAGCCAGCGAGAACCATCGCATATTCAGTCCTGTTGCGAAGCCTTTCCTCATGCTTTATGAAACGTCTGTAGAACAGCAGCGACAGCCCACCAAGTAGGGCTAGGCCCATGACGTCGAGAACAAATTCGTACAGCAGGTAAAAATCACCCCGTAGCATCCTCAATCCCAGAAGACGGAGAATGTCGTAGTCGATGAAGACCAGCGTGGTTCCGATGAACAACGCAATCATCCCCGAATAAATCAAAAGATGCATCGCTCCCGCAAGCTTTTCGCCCACAACCTTCCTCTGGAGCAGGCCATACCGAGCCATCTCCGGCAACCCCGAGACGATGTTTGAAACAAGCTCGCGGAAGCTCCTGACACCTATCGTACGCAATCTATAGAAAACGCCGTAAACAAAAACCAACGCAAAAGGAATCAGCACAAGATACATCAAAACATCGGTTCCTTCCGGCATCAACCCGTAGGTTTCGCGGACAGGCTCCATCGGTATAAGTTACTGTATCTCATTTTTATACTTCTTCCAACCTAATTAAGATTTATGAATTCGGTTAACGTATCTGAAACGTGAAAGAGAAAAGCAGCGAATTAGCCGTAAAATCGGCACCCTACTACGGCGGTAAGCTCGAAATTGTACCGAAAATTCCCGTAAGGTCTTTGGAAGATTTCTCCATATGGTATACCCCCGGAGTCGCCGCCGTTTCAAAGGCAATAAGCATGAACAAAGAACTCAGTTTTGACTATACGTGGCGGTGGAACACCATAGCCGTCGTCACCAACGGTTCAAGAGTGCTCGGCCTCGGCAACATAGGGCCCGAGGCCGCGTTGCCGGTGATGGAGGGAAAATCGCTCATCTTCAAATTCCTCGGCGGAGTTGACGCTTTCCCCATCTGTTTAAACGTTTCAGACCCTGAGAAATTCGTGGAAGTAGTTAAAACGCTCGAGCCGGGGCTGGGCGGCATCAACTTGGAAGACATTTCTTCACCCCAATGTTTCTATATTCTCGACAGGCTGCGGAGCGAAATGTCCATCCCAGTTTGGCACGACGACCAACTCGGAACCGCGGCCGCCACGCTGGCGGGACTTTACAACGCGCTGAAGCTAGTCGATAAAAAACTGAACAAGGTTTCGATCGTGCTTTTCGGAGCTGGTGCGTCAAACATCGCGACAGCGAGAATTTTTGAAAAAGCCGGCGTGGACATGTCTAAACTAATCCTAATCGACAGTAAGGGCATCCTCCATTCGGAGAGGGATGATATTGACGAGCTGATGCTGCACAACCCGTGGAAATACGAGCTCGCCCTCAAGACCAACCGAGCCAAGGTAACCGGCGGGCCCGAGAACGCTTTGGAAGGCGCGGACGTGCTTATTGCGGCTTCGTCTCCCGGCCCGGGAAAGATCAAGAAAGAATGGGTGGCGAAAATGGCTGATAAACCCATCACCTTCCTGCTGGCTAATCCGGTTCCGGAGATGTGGCCTTGGGAGGCGAAGGAGGCTGGAGCAGCGGTTGTCGCAACAGGCCGTAGTGATTTCCCAAATCAAGTTAACAACAGCCTTGTCTTCCCTTCAGTGTTCCGCGGAGCCCTCGACGTTAGAGCTCGCACTATCACAGACACTATGATGTTGAAGGCTGCCGAGGCTTTAGCCAACTACGTGACCGAGGACAAGCTCAACGCAGACCACATAATCCCCACCATGGACGAATGGGAAGTTTACATCTATGTTGCGGCTGCTGTCGCCGAGCAGGCGAGGGTTGAAAACGTTGCACGAAACCCGCTTCATTACGACGAGGAGTTCGTGCGGGCTAAGAAAATCATCCAGCGGTCTCGAAAGATATTGATGTCCTTGATGGAGCAACGGTTTATAAAACCGCTTCCAAAGGTTGATTGAAATGAACGGAATAGTTTACCGAAAGGCAAGCGAAAAAGACATCGATAGACTCATCGAGCTAAACATAAGGCTGAAGAGGCTGAACGAGGAGTTTGACCCGCTTTTCAAGCTGAGGGAAGACATCGTCGAAAAATCGAGGGAATATTTTCAACGGGCTTTGAATTCGCCGGATTCGGTGGTCGTGGTGGCTGAAGACGGCGGTAGGGTTGTGGGCTTCATCAAGGCCGACGTGGTGGAGAGACTTTTCTACGAGCCCAAGATAGAGGGGAACATCGTCGAGTTTTATCTCCTGCCCGAATATCGTCGGAAGAAGCTGGGCGCGGCGATGCTGGACTACGTGATAAAGCTTCTAAAAGAACGAGTCGATATTATTACGGCGGAATTTCCGGCGCTTAACGAGATAGCAGTGGAATTTTATAGCCGCCTTGGGTTCCGGGGAATAGTCAGCACCTACGCACGCGAAAGTTAAAAGCAGCTGAACAGGCAATTTCATGGGCTCCGGTAGTATAGTCCGGTCAAGTATGGCGGCCTCTCGAGCCGCAGACCCGGGTTCAAATCCCGGCCGGAGCATCTACGTCGCTAAGTAGCGTTTATTTGACGGACTTCTTTTTTCGGTGATATGCCTGCCGCACCGGGCTGGATGAGGCCTGAGCGGGTTCGTGTTCTCAAGGATGTTTCGGATGACGGCCGTGGAGATTTTGTGGCCTACGTGATGTACGCATCGCATCGAACACATCACAACCACGCCCTCGAATACACCTTACACAAGGCCAACCAGCAGAAGAAACCCGCAATTGTCATCTTTCCGGTTATCGAGAAAAAACCACATCCCAACCTGAGAAGGTTCCGGTTCATGCTAGAAAACATACTGAAAATGAGAGACGCTCTCGGGAAAAGGAATGTCAAGCTTGTGGTCCGCAAAAACTACGATTTCTTGCCGTTGCTGAAAGAAGCTTCCTACGTGGTTGTCGACAAGCCTTACCTCAATCACCAGAGAAAATTCATCGACGCGGTCGTGGAAAATTCGGAGGCCGAAGTTGCGATGGTCGAAGGAGATGTGGTCGTCCCCGTCGAAGTCGTTTCCCAGAAGGCCGAGCCCTACGCACGAACCATAAGGCCGAAAATAATGAAGAACTTAGAAAAATTCCTCGAAGACATCCCTACCATAAGGCTTGAAATTTCTTCGCTGTCGCTGGACATACCGAGTTGGGACGAAGAATCCGTCGAAGATTATGTCAAGGGCTTGGAGGTTGACTTGACGGTGGAGCCGGTCGACTATTTTGTCGGCGGAGAGGACGAGGCTTTCCGTCGACTAAGCCTGTTTGTTGGGGAGAGGCTGAAGATTTACGCCGAAAACCGTTCGGACCCGGGTGTCGAAGCATCTTCGGAGCTGAGCCCTTATCTGAGGTGGGGGATGATTTCCCCGGTCCAAATGTTGCGTGAAGTCTTCAGGGTTTACAGGTTCGATGACGTGAATGTACAAAGTCTTGTCAACGAGCTCGTGGTTTGGAGGGAGTTGGCCCGCAACGCCGCGGTCTACAACCCGGGTTTTGGTACTTTTGACGGCCTTCCTGAATGGGCTAAACAGACTCTCGAAGCACATGTTGGGGACCGACGTGAATATGTTTACAGCTTGAAGGAGCTGGAGAAAGCCCGAACCCACGACAGATACTGGAATGCCGCCCAGACAGAGCTCGTCCGAACCGGCAAAATCCACAACTACATGCGCATGTACTGGTGCAAAAAGATCATCGAATGGACGGAGCATCCGCGAACCGCGTTCGAATATGCTGTCTACCTAAATGATAGATACGGCCTCGACGGCGTCGACCCCAACAGCTACCTCGGAATAAGCTGGTGCTTCGGAGCATTCGACAGACCATTTTTCGAATCCAAGATTTACGGGAAAGTCCGTAAGATGACTGAGGAAAGCCTCAAACGAAAACCCGGGATCAACGCTTATCTGAGACGTTTCTCAGAATGAGTTGGACCGGCGGGGATTTGAACCCCGGACCTTCCGCGTGCGAGGCGGACGATCTTCCAGTCTGATCTACCGGCCCTCCTTGTTTGTTTGCTGTTTTGAGCGATAAAAGTTTATCACTTTTTTGAGGCCTTCTTCAAGGGTTGTTTTGGGTTTGTAGCCGAGTTTTTGGGTGAGTTTTGCTATAGATGGTATGCTTTTCATCGGGGTTGCTTCGGCGGGTGTTCGGGGTGGAAGAAGCTGTAACTCGCTGGAGGAGTTGGTCATTTTTTTGATGAGTTCGGCGAGTTGGCGTACCGAAACTGGATTGCCGGCGCCGACGTTGAAGGCTTCGCCCACCGCTTCATCCTTGGTTAAGCAAAGTTCCACGACGTCGCAGAGGTTGTCGACATGGTATGGGTCGGTTACGTCGGCGCCCCCGTTAAAGAGCGGAATAGGCTGGTTAGAAAGGCATGCTTGAACAAACCTTGGAACCATTTTATTCGGCGGCTCGTATTCGCCGAAAGCTTTCCAAGGCCTCAAAACCACCACCGGTATGCCGTGGTTTCTCCAGTAGCTCCATACGATGTTTTCGAGGGCGACTTTCGAATAGTCGTAGGGTGTTCTCGGGGCCGGTGAATCTTCTTCGGAGACGGGAACTTTAGACGGCGCGCCGTAGTAGTTTGCGGATGAGAAGACGACGACCCTGCCGATTTTTTTCCGACGAGAGGCTTCCAAAACATTCAAAGTGCCGTAAACGTTCACCGAAAAACATCTGTACGGGTCTTTCATGCTTTCGGGAATGTCGGCGACAGCGGCGAGATGAACAACAGCGTCCAAATGTGTATTTTCAAACATGTCCAAAACATCGCGGAAAACCGTCACATCCAAACGTGCATCGGCTCCGTCGGCGACGTCCGCCGAAACCACTTCATAATTCCGCGACGCAAGATATTCGGTCAAATGTTTTCCCAAAAATCCCTGAGAACCCGTAACCAGTATCCTCACGACCCAATTTTTGAGTGGGCCATTATTTAAATGAGGATTAAAATAATCCCGGCGTTCTCTAACGCAAGGTGTAATGTCGGGGGTTTCTTCGCTGGGCAGGACTTTGAAAGATGTTTTTAGCAGATTTCTTTCTGCGCCTTCGGCGGACAAGGCCGCGGTGGAGGAGCTTGTAAGGGGGATTCAGCGGTCGCTTTTGATGGCTGATGTCAAGGTGGAGCTGGTTCAGAAGCTTTCGGAGCGGATTCGTCAAAGGGCTTTCAGCGAAAAACTTCCGCCCGGCGTCAGCAGAAAAGACAACATCGCAAAAATCGTCTACGAAGAGCTGACGGCCCTGCTCGGCGAAAAACCGGCCAAATTTTCGACGGCGGGGAAGAAACCCTACGTTATAATGCTCCTCGGCATACAGGGAACCGGAAAAACGACCACGGCCGCAAAGCTGGCCAACTATCTCAAAGTCGAAGGATACAAGGTCGGGGTGGTCTGCGCCGACACCTACAGGCCCGCGGCCTTCCAACAGCTGAAACAACTTCTTGAACCACGACAGATACCGGTCTACGGCGAACCGTCGAACAACGACCCCGTCAAAATAGCCGCAAACGGCCTCCAGTTCTTCAAACAGCAAAACACAGAAGTAGTCATAATCGACACAGCCGGCCGACACCGCCAGCAGGAATCTCTTATGGAGGAGATGAAAAGCTTGGAGAAGACCCTCAAGCCCGACGAAAACATCCTCGTCATCGATGGAACAATCGGCCAGCAGGCGGGAATACACGCGGCTGCCTTCCACAAAGCCACACCCGTCGGCTCGATAATCATAACCAAGCTTGACACGTCGGCGAAAGGCGGAGGAGCTTTGACGGCCGTCGCGGAAACCGGCGCGGCGATAAAATTCATAGGAGTCGGCGAAGCAGTCGAAGATTTTCAGCCCTTCAACCCCGCCGCGTACATCGCATCCCTCCTCGGAATGCCCGACATCGAAAGCATCGTCGAAAAAGTCAAGCTCGCCGAAATGGCGACCGACGAAGAAAGAATGAAGGCCATGCTTTCCGGCAAATTCACCCTCGAAGACATGGTCAACCAAGTAAGCAGCCTCACAAAACTCGGGCCTCTCCGGAAAATCCTTTCAAAACTGCCGCTGCCGGGGGTCGACGGCCTATCGGATGAACAGCTGGAAGAAGCGGAAAAACGGATAAAAAAATGGACCGCCATTATCAAGTCGATGACTCCGGAGGAAAGGGCCGAACCCGGCATAATCGATGGCTCGAGGATCAGAAGGATTTCGCGGGGAGCGGGTGTCCTCGAAAGGGACGTGAAAGAGCTCCTCAAAAGCTATCAGACATCCCGTAAAATGCTGAAAGACAGAAAGCTGCGACATCTCCTCAAAACAAGGGGATTCGAATAGTTGGAAACGGTTCTCGAGCAAACAGCTCTGCTGCTGCGAAACATGGCCCTCTGCGACTACTGTCTCGGCCGACAGTTCGCCCGAATATCGCCGACCATCAACAACAGAGAAAAAGGCCGGGCCTTAAAACTCGCGCTTTTCCTCGAAGCGGTGAAAAAACAGGAACAAGAACTGATAACTCTCCTCGCGTCCAACGGAGGACTGGACGAGGCCATCCATCATTTGCGCCTGACCGAAACGACGAAAAAAGGCTGCGATATATGCGGAGGATTGCTGAACGAAACCAAATTCAAAGGCCTCGCCGAAAAGGCCGCAGACCTGCTAACCTCCCACGAATTCACGACTTTTCTCGTGGGCGCCAAAGCTTCCGCCGAAGTGATCGAACGGGAAGACAGGCTACGTTCAGTCGTGGGCATATCCGAAGGAGAGGACATACGGAACGACGTCAAAAGAGAGGTCGCGAAAATATTCGCCGAATTGACGGGCAAGAAAATCGAATACGCTTCTCCGGATGTGGTGATTACCGTGGACATTTTCCGGGACAGGGTAGATGTTTTCCCCAACCCCGTCTTCGTAAAGGGCCGGTATCTCAAACACAGCAGAGAGCTTCCGCAGTCGGTTTGGCATTGCGGATACTGTTGGGGCCGAGGATGCGAAAAATGCGGCTACACAGGCCGCAAATATCCGTTGAGTGTAGCTGAGCTGGTGGGCGAACCAGCGAAGCATATCTACGGAGCGGTCGATTACAAATTTCACGCGGCAGGCCGTGAAGACGTCGACGCACTCGTCGCCGGTGAAGGGAGGCCTTTCATCCTCGAACTCAAAAAACCCGTCAAACGCAACCTTCCTCTACACGAAGTCGAAAAACAAATCAACGAAAACGCCAAAGGCCTCGTGACCGTTTTACTTGAAGGCTATTCGACGAGGAAAGAAGTTCGCGCGATCAAGCTTACGTCGCCGGCTACGGCTAAAACATATTTGCTGACCGCGGTCTACGATGTAGACCTCGACGAACAGGCCGTCAAGGCGTTGGAGACGCGTTTTAGGAATGTGGTCGTTGACCAGCTGACGCCGACCCGTGTGCTGAGGCGTAGGCGCGAGAAGTTGCGTAAGAAATTGGTTTACGAGGTTGAGGCGGTTCTCGCGGACAGACGGACGGCTGTTTTCCGCATCCGTTGTCAGGGAGGGCTTTACGTCAAGGAGCTGGTGACGGGCGACAACGGTAGGACACGTCCGTCTTTCGCCGAATATTTGGGAGCGGTTCCAGCTTCGATGGAGCTGACCGTCGTAAAAGTCGAAACATAAACGCTTTTATCATGGTGTAAAACATTTTGAACGAAGATGCCGCAGTCTAAAGGCTTCCGAAGAAAGTCAAGGGGATACCTTAAAAAGCAGAAGGGCTCGAGGAGCGGGCCGTCCCCCGACATCTATCTTCGGGAATACAAACCGGGCGACAGAGTTCTGATAGCGATAGAGCCGTCTGTTCAGAAAGGCTCCCCTCATCGCCGCTACCACGGTAAAATCGGCGAAATAGTCGAGAAACGCGGAAGAGGATACGTGGTCAAAGTAGGCGAAGAAGGGAAATTGTTATCAGTTCTTCCCGACCACATCAGGGGAGCCGTGAAATAGAGCATGGTTAGGAAAATCATTTCGAAAACTGAAATTCCCATGGCGGTGGCAGCTAAGCTCATTCAAGAAAGAGCCGAGCAGCCGAACGTTCTCCAGTCGAGGGTGATTTCCTACGTAACAAAATATTCGAAGCTTTCACCCGAACAGGCAAACCTTCTTGTCGAAAAGCTCATGGCCGATGTGGGGTTGACGCGGGAAGAGGCGGTGCAGGTCGCTGATACCTGCCCCCGCAACGTTGAGGAGCTCAGGGCCATCCTCAGCGGATACAAAAGACTCGTATCGTTCCTGCTGTTTTCGGAGGAGAAAATGCGGGCGGTTTTGAAGCTAATCGAAGACGCTGTCGCAGGTCGTTTGAGTTAGAGTTTGTGAATAACATGCAGCGTCAGAAACGTTACGAAGATTATGGACACGTTTTAGACGTGTTTCCCGCATCCCAGCACCGGGTATCGGGCCAGCGTTTGTTCCAAGACCGAAACGAATTCGTCGTTCAGCTTCTCGGCGAAGAATTCTTCACCTTGCTCGAAGTCGCGGTCAACGAAAGGTTTAGACCCAAGCCGGGTACGCGGTTCTACATCGGCCGCGATGTCCCACGGGAAATCCTGCGGATAGTGCGGAGAATCAATTTCGAAGACCTGACGGAGACGGCGGTGGCGAATCTTGAGCCGGCGATATACAGGATAGTGGAAGAAAATCCTCAGAGGTTTCTGGACTTCATCAACAACAGCGGATTGTTAACCCCCCGGATGCACGCCCTCGAACTTGTTCCCGGAATTGGCAAAAAGATGCTTCAAAAATTTTTGCAGGAGAGGGATAACTCAAAGTTCACCAGCTTCGACGACATCAAAAACAGAACGGGTCTGCCGAACCCGGTGGAGGCAATCGTGAAAAGAATTATGCAGGAGCTTAAGAACAGGGAGGAAAAATATAGGTTGTTTGTCCGAGAGCCAGCTCCCCGAGAATAGCTCATTTTCCACGGAACTGCGGTTCTCTTTTCTCGTAGAACCTCGCACGTATGCCCTCCTTTAAGTCGTCGGTGTAAAACATCAAAATCGATTCCTTAAGCTGGTATTCCATACCTTCGTCGATGGGCATTTCTCCGCCGAGGTTTACGCAGGCCTTGGTCGCTCCCACCGCCAGGGGAGCGTTCTTGTTTATTTTCCGAGCCAAAGCCATGGCCTCCTCCATCAGTTTCTCGTGGGGGACGACCTTGTTGACGAACCCCAGCCGATATCCTTCCTCCGCCGACACCCATTCTCCGGTAAACAGAAAATATTTGGCCCAGTATTTGCTCAAAAACCTCGGAATCCTCACGGTGATACCGGCTCCAGGGCTGACGCCGATGGTCACCTCCGGCAGACCAAACCGAGCGTTCTGACTGGCCACCACTATGTCGACTGCTTGAATGACTTCTATGTTGCAGAAGCCGTTGACCGCCGCTATGATCGGTTTCCTCATCTTCTCCATGAACCGCCAGACGTCAAGGTTAAACCGGTTGAACTTCTCTATTTCGCTGATTTTCCCCGCCTCGACGTTGGCGAGAAACTCTTTGGCGTCTCCGCCGGAGCAGAAGGCCTTGTCCCCCGCGCCAGTCACTATGATTGACCAAACCTCTGGGTCATCCGCCGCCTTGTGCAAAGCGTCGTTGAACTCCGTAAGCATGGCAACGCTCATCGCGTTCCTCGCCTCGGGCCTGTTGAAAGTAATCACCGCTATTTTGTCGTCGGGAAATTTCTGGTAAATTATGTTTTTGTATTCGCTCATCGCCTCAAACCGGATTACCGAAGTTTTAAACTTTGACCACACCTTAAGTTAATTTTGACCCTGCCAAAGCCTTCGGGACGTGTCCAAAGCGCCTTTGTCCGGTGTAAGGGTGCTGGAGTTCGGGTCGGCGATAGCGGGTCCGCTTTGTACGTTGATTCTGGCCGAATTGGGTGCCGAGGTGGTGAAAGTCGAAGACACCGAAACCGGCGATGATGCGAGAAAGATGGGGAAAGTCGTCAAAGGTGAAAGCCTCTACTTCATAAACTACAACAGAAACAAGCAGAGCATAGCCATAAACCTAAAAAAACCTGAAGGGGTGGAAATCGTCAAACGGCTTCTCAAAACAGTCGACGTGGTCGTTGAAAATTTCCGGCCCGGCGTTCTAGAAAGGCTTGGATTGGGGTACGAGGTGGTTAAACGCATCAACAGGAAAGTTATCTACTGCTCCATCACGGGATTTGGTCGGCGAGGTCGTTATCGTAACTATCGAGGATATGACTTGATCGCACAGGCGATGTCGGGCTTGATGTGGATGAACAGAAAACCGGTCGACGAACCCATGAGAGCGCCCGTGCCGGTTTTGGATATCTTGGCCGGCTTCACCGCGGCGACGGCTGTATGCGCAGCCCTTTACAACCGAGGTAACAACGGCCGCACGGTGAAAATAGATGTCTCGCTTCTGCAGGCTGGATGCGTCGCGATGAGCCAGTGGATAACCGTCTCTGCATCCACGGGAGAAAAGGTAACGCCCTTCGGGAATAGATATCCAGCTTTGGCGCCGTATGAACCTGTCAAGGCGAAGGACGGCTGGCTGGTGGTTGCTGTCGGCAACGACGAACAGTGGCAAAAACTTTGTGACATTTTGAAACTTGAGGAATTAAAAGCACATCCACGCTTCGCCACGATGCAGTCCAGGATAATACCTTCGAACCGTGATAAAATTATCCGCAAAATCGAAAAAGCCATTTCCCGTAAAACAGTCAAGCACTGGGTAAACCTGTTTCAGAAGGCCGGCGTACCGGCGGGGCCTATCCGTTCTCTTGACGAAGTCGTTAAGGACAACGCTCTGCGCTCAGCCGGAATTTTCGCACGTGTCCGACATCCCGGCCTTGGAATAGTGACTGTGGTGAGAACGACGCCGCAGTTTGAAGGCAGGTCGTCAGCCGTCAGAACGGCACCACGACATGGTGAGCACACAAAAGCAGTCCTGCTCAGGCTGGGTTTTTCATCGAAGGCGGTTAAGAAATTAATTACTCGCGGAGTGATTAAATGCGCATGACAACGATATATATGACTTTTAGACTACATGGAACGTGATTTCTTTAGAAGATTTTGTAAACCATGTCGTTAACGCCAAGATATACGACCTCGGCCAGCCTTACTTCAACGGCATGCCCGTCCATCCCGAAGACCCGCCCTATTCGATGGTGATCTACAGATACCACGAATACACCAAGAAAATCTTCGAAAAAATAGCCCCGGGTTTTTCGGATTCGATGGAACTGGTCATCACCAGCATGCATTCGGGAACACACATCGACTCCAAATGTCACATGGCGCGGAACGGCACATTACACAACGGCGTCAAAGCATCCGAAATCGTCAAACACAGCGGATACACCAAATACGGCACCGAAGAAATTCCAATATTCGTAAAGAGGGCCATACTGTTCGACGTCCCCGCATCAAAAGGGCTCGACATCCTTCCACATAGGTACGAGATATCGGCCGCAGACCTTGAAAAATGCCTGACCATGCAAAACGTCGAACTCCGCGAAGGTGATGCAGCACTGATAAGAACCGGTTATTCACGCTACTTCACAACCGACAAAGAGAAATATCTACACGATTTCGCCGGCATAACCGAAGAAAGCGCCAAATGGCTGATTGACAGGAAAATATCGCTTCTCGGAATCGACAACCTCGCCATGGCAGTTCCGAAGCCTTTCAACGTTCATCTGATGTTTTTGGTCGACGCCGGAATACACGTGATGAAGAGTCTGAACCTCGAAGAACTCGCCAAGGACAAGGCCTACACGTCGGTTCTGGTGGTTTCGCCGCTGAAAATCGTCGGTGGGACGGGCTCTTTGGTGAGGCCCTTCGCTTTGGTGAATCAGGGAAAACCTTAAGAGACGACCCCTCGTTATTGACGTGAATTGGCTGATAGGCCGTTAAGGAGGCTTTTCTGGTGGGTGTTGTCGGGCACGCGTGGCGGGCCTACTCGTCTTCTCATATTGATGAAGCTCCGCGACGGTCCCGCCAACGCCAACAGAATAGCTGCATCACTCCGTCTCAACTACAAAACCATCCAGCACCATCTCGAAATCTTGCTCGAAAACAAATTCGTAGAGGCCGATGAAGGGAAATACGATGTCAAATACCGACTCGCACCCATCGTGTTGGAAAACATGGACATCCTCGATTCAATCATCGAAGAAGCATTCAAAGCAAGGGCGCGTGTCAAATGGGCCCATTCTGGCTGACCAACATCGTCATCTCTTTGATGATAGTGATAGGCCTTCTCTATTCCCTACGTAACTATCTGTTAACGCGGAAGTATGCGCGGACCAAGTTCACCAACGCCCTCGTGGCCCTAACCGCTGTCTTCCTCGTACAGCACCTCTACGCCGCCTACGTCTTCTACATGATGTCTCTCTCACTTTCTGAACATGTCCACATCGCCACGCCGCTGCTGATGCTGAACATCATCGGGTTCGCCGGCTTCACGATATTCATCTACCTATCTCGAGCCTAACAAACCCCACGGTCAAGGTCTCCAGCCGCTGAGAAGAAGAATCATGTAGGAGACGGCGAGAAGGTCCGCCGTGGCCGCCGGCTTGAACCCTGCGGCTTTTATTCGTTGCGCGAATTGTTCGTAGTTTTTACGGCCTTCATCAGTCGTGTATCCTCCGGAGTCAAGGACACGTTTGGCGAGCCGTGAAATCATCCGTGAGGTCGCTGGCCCGAACCTGCGGGAGATGTGGCTGTCGGGCAGATGGCTGAGGATGTTGAGGAAAGTGTTTACGCCGGCGGTGTTCCAGTCCTCGTGTTGAAGCCTCCTTCTAAGGTACAGATATCCGTGCACGAAACTTGCCTCGTAACCCGTGGTGTATTCGTGGGCTACGACCTCCATACGTCGGTAAGGGGAGAAGCCGTCGAGGACAGATAGACGCCTTTTGAGGACGATTTTACGTGTTCTCGGTGATTTGACGTCGAGAAAGGCCACGCGTCCAAGCCCTCCCGGGTTCACAGCCCGAACCGCCTGCAGAATCAGCGCCATGTCAACGCTGTTCATCTTCTCTAAAACAGTTAAAACCGTAGGCCTCAGTTCCGAAAATTTCTCAGTTCGAGCAGCGGCTTTTGCCAACGGTGTGAGAAGTAGAAGCGCTCCGAGATGGGTGTTTCCGCCGGTCTGTATTTTCATCATGTCCTCCGCGGCGCGGACAACGACTTTTCCGACCGAAGCTCCGGCTGCGGCCTGTCTAAAATGGCGGTAAAGGGACACGGCGGATGCGATGAACTGCGAATAAGGCTCCGGCGCCGAATTTCTGTCAACCAACCCGGGCTTCGGGGTGGTGGCGAGCTCGAGCAGCAGGGCTGAAGTGCAGCATCGGGCGATCTCTTCGGGGGAATACATGGTCATAAAATGAGAAAGTAGATGACGAGTGATATCGCGAGGGCTGTCATGATTGTTATCGGTAAACCCGGGAACACGGGCCTTTTTTCCGCAAACTTGAGCGTGAGCAAATAGCCCGCTACGAGTCCAGCCAACGACGCTACCCCCGGGAGCCAGCCGAAGTTCGTCGTCACGAAACTGAAAAGAACCGTGTAGAAAAAGAGGTCGCCGAGACCTATGCTAAGGCCTTGGTAGTTGACGACCAAGCCCTTTACGTCGTTCATGTCGATTTTGCCCAGCATTTTGAGATGGCCTTTGAAGACCGCGACAAAGTCATAAACGGCGATAGCCACAAGAAGCACGAGAGAAGTCCAAAACGGCATCGAGGAGCCGAAGACGACGCCGCATGACGAAGCCACATAAGCAGATGCCAAGACATTCACATATTCTTTGGAAGAGAACACGCCTAAAACCACGGCTAGACCCAAGAGGCCAGAGAAAAGCGAAACTATATTCAAGTCGACATCAAAAGCGAGGAGAACATAGAAAAAAGTTACGGCAAAAGACGTTGTGAAAAGAACCGCCATAATGAAAAATCTTAGAACCCGCCTGAACTTCATTAAAGCAATCATCAACATACTCCCTGCAAAAACAACCGCCAAGACAGTCAACGTATTCAGGTACGGTGTCGGCGAAACCAGCTCCGTAATCCCGCCGCCCGATTCCTCTAAAGGTGTGATCGGAGGCTGCGGAAGCATGACTCCCTCCACCACGGACTGAAAAACCACGGCCATCGCTAAAGTGGCCAAAACCGGATAAACCAAATGAAACGTTCGGAGCAACCCAGCATTAGACGGCTTTGTTGAGATTAAAGGTTTGCCAAATTTATATTCCTCTCATATCCCCTACATGACGTGAACAGGACGGATAAGCTACAGTTTGTCGCCACGGGGATTATGGGGTTGGACGCTCTATTGGAGAACAAAGGTTTTCCCTCAGGCTTCAACATCGTCGTGATGGGCTCGCCCGGGTCGGGAAAGACAACTTTCGGCCTTCAGTTTCTCTATTACGGATGTCTCAACGGAGAAAACGGAGTCTACGTTACCTTAGATGAAAGGCCGGAAAGCGTGTTGCGAAACGTCCTCAACCTCGGAATAGATTTGACCGAGTTTCTCCAGAAAGGCAACATATCGATAGTTGATGCATCGCCAATCCGAACGATACCCGGAGAGGTTAAGCTCGGCGGCATATCGATCGGTAAAAAAGATTTTTCACTTGCGGCCCTCATCGCCGCGGTCACGAACCACGTCCGCAACATAAACGCGAAACGGCTCGTCATAGACTCTCTGACTTCCTTCTTCATCCAGTATCCGAGGGGCGCCGAAAGAAGAGCCGCTTTCATGGAACTTTTGGAAGGAATCACACCACTCAATTGCACGACCATCCTTCTAACCGAGCTACGCTTCAGCGGGATGGACAGGCCCTACCAGTTTGAAGAATTCCTCGCAGACGGCGTGATCATATTGAGGAAACAGGGCAAAAATTCAGCCATCGTCAGGTCCATCCAAGTGGAGAAGATGAGAGGGGTTAACCACAACGTCGAACCGCATCCATACCGGTTTACGCGGGGAGGGCTGGAAGTCTTCCCAACCGAGAAAGTTTTATGAATCCTTAATTGAGATGACGAACTCCTCCTTCCGTGAGCCAAAGTAGGGGGGAGGGGTTAGACTATTTTACCAAATCAGCTGGACTCGCCATGCTACGGTACATCGCCGGCAACAAAACCAACCTTAGAAATATGCTTTCGATAATCCGGGAGGCATCGACCTATTTCGAGAAGAGCATGCACACCATGCTCCAAAACAAACACGTAGCAAGCTACGACGAAATGCTGACAGCTGGCGTCATGAAAAAGAAATATCTTCCATATTCGGCCTACATGGCGACGATTTCGGCGTACCCGCTACTGGAAAGGAAAGCATCTCGAAGCGAAATATTTTCAACTGTTTTAGCGAAGATGGCGCTGATACTTAGCATCAAAGTTCTCGACAACATCAACGACACGTTTCACACCACAGAGCAGGCTGAAGCATCCCTTCAGCGACAGCTGCACGCGGTAACACGCGGACAATACATCATAGCGGAAGAAACCGACTTCATAGGAAGAGCAGAAAATTCCTGCATAGCCCTTGCAGCACTCGTTAACAAATGGCTTAACAAAAAAACCAACACAGCATCGGTCATGCGCAATTCATTCTTCAAAGACTTCGAACTGTATATTTCGGGACAGAACGCGACTTTTCGACAGCAGAATGAAGCGGTTAGGCATAAACTGACGATTCACGACTACCTGAAGAACATGAACGAGAAAGGCGTCGGAAGAGTCTGGGTCGGGCTTGACCTCTGCATGCTCGAGCACATCAGCGAAAAAACCGAACTCGATTACAAAGGGTTCGAATACATCAGGAAAGGCTTCGACTACGTCTTCAAATCCTCCAACTACTACGACGACGTCGCAGACCTTGAAGTAGACCTGAAACTCGGCATCTGGAACAGCGTCGTCTACCTCGGGAAAGATTTGGGGATCATCGCGAACCCCGAAGAATCGCTGACGAACGACCTCCTCAAAAGATATACTATACGTCTTGGAGACCTTCACTACCTTCTCGGAGTTGAATATCTGCGTCAAGCGTCGAAATACATAGCGTTTAATCAAGAAAGCTTGCTCGCATCGATGAACGTCTTCCGGATCTTCACGGTTCGAAAGTGGTTCTTCAAATCAAAGAACCCCAGTCATTTCCTCGACTTCCTCGTGGCTCGTGTCCCAAAGGAGTTAATGCGTTATTCGCAACTCATCTAAAGGTTTCGACCAATAACAGCATTAAGACAAAAAAAGACAAAAACGAACATCCCCAGAACACCTGCTTCCACCGACCGGGGTGAAGGAACAGCGTGGATACGAGTAGACCCATCGAGACTAAACCAAACATGACGGGAAATCGCAAACTATCTGATACAAACCAAGCGGAAACACCTGCACCGAGAAGCAGGGCCAAGACGATGACCAGCGAACGCCTAACTCCCAAAAGGATAGGAAAAGTTTTGTCGCCGACCAGCCTATCGCCCGCGACGTCTCCGATGTCTTGGATGGTGTGGATGGCGAGGCCCATCAGGTAAACGGGAGCCGCGACAGGCAGGTGCGACGTTATGTCTCGGTTGACGGCCGTCGCAGCCGCAGCCATGGGTAGAAAAACGGTGTGTGCTATCAATACCGTGGCCTTGACGATGGGATAGCGTTTCAGCCTGATCACCGGCGCTGAATATAGAAACGCTAACAAAAGATTGAAAAGTAAAATGTAGCTGGTTGTTGCGAATCGTGTCGAACCGGCGGTAGCGACGAAAAAGGCCGCGGAAAACAAGCCCGCCGAAAATAACGCGGCCTGTTTAACAGTTACCAAACCGTTCGGAAGGGGGAAATTTTGCTTCGTAAGGCGATCGGACCTAGTATCCATTATGTTGTTGAAGGAGTTTAGAAAAGCCGTTGAAAGAAAGAAAAACATACCGAGTAAAAAGGTTGTTTCAACGACGCCGCCCGTCACTACATAAATCGTCGATGAAGCGATCAAAGGCGATGTAAAGAGAGAGAAATAGGATTTCGGAAGAGCCGCGATCCCCTTTATCTTCTCCCATCTCGACAGCTTCAAAACCTTACATCACCAGCTTCAGACCAGAGACGCCCTAAAAGTACATTTATCAGACCCCATGGCCCTGCATGTTATCTCATGACATTCGACCTGTCTTTTCAAACAGACACCCAAAACACCCGAAACAACGCTCGACACAAACTTATCGCAAAACGGCTCATTGCTATGCGCATCTTCACAGAGATGACATTTTTTGATCTCGAAAAGCCAGCTATCTTTCTCTTCGGAGATAAAATTGACGTCCAGCCCCCAGCCCGCTTTCAAACTGATGGCCACCAGCTTCGGAGCATACTCGAGTCGGAAGTTTGTATAGGGGGTTCCCTCGAGCCTGATGACATATTCGAGGGCAGTCTTCCTCGCAGACAATTCGCCAAAATATCTCGTCGCCAGCTTCGCCTCCCTTTTCACTTCCGGGTTTTTGGCGGAAGCCAAGTCGACGATGTTTTTCATGGCTTCGAGCACAGCCAGGTGGGCGTCTAAGGGTACTGTTCTCACACGTTTTCCCAAGAAACCCTTTGACAAAGAAACCAAATACAACGCAATTTGTGTAGGAACGCTGAGAAGAAGTCGATTCCTCAACTTCAGGCCTTTTCGGCTTTCGTATACTTTCTCGGACTTAGCTTCGTCAAAGCCCAGAACTCCGCTCACAGCCCATTGTATAATCTTCTCCTCCACCTCAGGCCATCTATCGGGGTACAACATCTTGACCGTCCACAACGGCATGCCATCCAAGCTGGTGAGTATAACGTAGTCGTTAACCGTCAGGACGTCGGGTTCGATGTTGTTGACTTTCAAAACCATTTCCTTCTCTTTTGTCTCGATTTTCTTCCTGATGTCGCTCGCGGTAACGATCTTGGAGGGAAGCGAATCGACGAGAACGCCTTCCCATTCGATAAGCAGCTTAGAATCTGAAATTTCAAACTGGACACCTTTGAGATGATGTCTCGGGGAACAAGACCTCATCGGAGTAAAGTAGTAAAGAAACCGGGTTTCCTGTTTCACAACCTGAATGTCGATAACGGCGTCGACTATTGCCCGTGCTTTTCTTTCAAAATCGGCGAAGGTGTTGCGTGGAAGGAGGTAGAACTCGATGTTTCCCGCGTTGAGGACGTCCTTCTGCCATAGCTCCATGACTTTAAGAACTTCTTCGGGACTGTGGCGGATCAGCAGTTCGGGCAGATAGAGATGTACAAAGATTTTTCCTTTTTCTGTTCTCCTTTTTTGGTTGACGTATATGGAAAGGTCTTGTAGCGATTCAACGGGTACAGAAAACTGGTTTGACTCCGCAAGATGGAACCGTGCTGAAACAAGTTCATACATTGATGAACGATGGTTTTTCAGAAGCACGCGGAGAAAGGAACGGCCTTCGCTGAAAGTTTCGTCAGAAAGAAGAACGGTCATACCGCGTCTGAGGTAGAAAATCTGGTCGAATACGGAGTGGCCGGTTAAAAAAAGTGGTTTGTCGACGTCGGTCGTTTCCATTAACGCTGTTAGTTGTGCCTTGAGGGTTAAAAATCTTTTGCAGGAAATTCAAGCTGTTTATTCGGCGTACATGATGATGGCCGCGCCCATCATTTTCTCTCGGACCTCTACAAGGTGAAAAAACTTGTTGGCGAGTCTTTTCAAATCTCCGTTTGTCGGTAGGCGTTTGTATGTCGTGTGTATTGCTGATACATTCAAACCCACTTTTCCAAGTCTAAGGACGGCGAAAAACGGGGCTAAAACAAACCAGTAAAAACTTATCAAAAATGTTTTGAAAAAATTGGCTGGCTTACCGAGGTCGACGATAAGAAGCCGGCCGCGTTCTTTGGTCACCCTCTTCACTTCAGACATGGCAGTCTCCATGTCTATCGCATCCCGCAAAGAAAACCCCATCAGCACGGAATCGAAGGCCTTGTCCCGGAAGGGCATGTATTCGAAAACCGCCAAAACTGCGTGCGTCCTGGCGACGGGTATGTTGGCGACAGCCTGCCTTAGCATAGGGGCGAGGGCGTCGAGAAGAACAACCTCGCCGACCGCGGGCTGTTTTTGAAACAAAATACGAGAAAAAACTCCGTTACCACATCCAGCGTCCAAAACCCTGTGACCGCTTTCTATTTTACCGTCGATGCATTCGGCCCGAAGTTTTAGGTCTGAATTGAAGGAAATGGTCTGATTGAGTCTGTCATAGACTTGAACGAGGTTCTGCAAGGCGGCTACGACCTTGCCCCATTCTTTCCCCAAGCCATAGCGTCGAACACGCATCGGCTGGAAGACGATAAAGCACCGATGATTTAAACGATGCCTAACTGCTCAAATATTGTGGAAGCCGGGGCAAATGCGGTTGTCAAAGCTCTTCGGGAAAATTTCGGGCTCAACAGGTATCAGGCTAAGGCCTATGTTTCTGTGTTGAAGGGAGCTGCCAAGCCGAAGGAAATTGCGCGGAGATCGGGAGTGCCTGTTACGAGAGTTTATGACGTGTTGGAAAGCCTCTGTGAGTTGGGGTTTATCCAGAAATCTGGAAATGGTTATGTGGCTCTCGACCCGTCGCATGCGTTAGCGAATTTTGT
Source organism: Candidatus Caldarchaeum sp. (assembly GCA_025054515.1). GTDB lineage: Archaea > Thermoproteota > Nitrososphaeria_A > Caldarchaeales > Caldarchaeaceae > Caldarchaeum. Next base: position 1,669 of record JANWZT010000002.1, on the reverse strand, counting down.
AAGACAGGAGAGGGAAAGAATCGAAGCGGCTTTCGAAGAGAAGACGAAAAACCTCAAACATGTTCTTTCGCTACTCAACAGGGTCAAGGCCCGAGTGTCGGAGGAAGCCGACGCATCTATCCTACGTGGGTTGTCGCCCGTCGCCGTAAAGCTTCTCGAGATGACGAATAGTTCTGATGAATTTGTTTTCGCGGTGAGGAAGGCTGCGAAGCTGAAGGAACAGTTCAAAAAGTTGGTGGAGGGGCTTGTGGGGAAGAAAATAGTTTTTATCCTTCATCCTTCGGTTGAAGTCAGCGAAGACGATAGCTCGTTTTTTAAGAAAATCGGAGCGGAGGTTTTCTACAGCAACGCCGTGTTGTTGGATGTTTTGGTGACGAAGGGTGGGGAGGCTCTGATTGGGCTGCCGCTCGACGACGAGCCGGTCGTTGTATGGGTGAAGGACGTGGGGTTTTCGTCTTCGCTTATGAGGTCTTTACTAGAGTTGGTGGGGTCTTAGGGTGGAGGTGGAGGAGGCGGGGGCTGTCTTCCCTCTGCAGGTATTTGGAAGAACGCTACTGCGAGAAGGACGTAGGCTACGAGTGTTATGATGGCTCCAACGAGGATGATGGTGAGTATCGCACCAAGGAAGACGAGAAGTCCCGCCGTTTTGAAGAGTTTGATTCCAAGGGCGTCGCCGGTCAAGTTGAATGCCCTCCTTAGGAAGAAGCTTGATGCAACCCCGAAAATCCAAGCGACCAAAACGGCCACCAATATTCCCGCAAACAGGGCAAACAAATCTGGCGCAAACTCATCTCCCACCGGGCCCATAAACCCGCCCCCGAGAGCACCGAACAACGTCGCGCCCCCAAGAGCAAGAGCTACGACAGTCCCGATTATACCGATGATGACGGCGTAGAGGGCGTTTTGGAAAATCGGTGGCTGCTGCACAGCTGTCGAAACATACCGTAGAGCAAGCAACAAGAGGATTAGACCGACGATGCCGAGAACCGGTCCTACGCTGGGAACGATGCCGAGAAGGAGAAGAATTGATCCGATTCCGCCAATTAACCTGGCTTGACTTATTTCTGCCATGGCAGCTATCCACTTTTTTGGGGGTTATTAGGTTTAGCGGTATGTTCTTTTATGGATTTTACCGTCTTCGTCGACGATGATTATTTCGTCGGCTAATGATGTGAACAGTCCGTTTTCCACGAGCCCTGGAATGTTTCTAAGCTTTTTTTCAAGGGAGACAGGGTTTTGGATGGGTCCGAAATCTGCGTCTGCGATGAAGTTGCAGTTATCGGAGATTGTGGGCCCGTTTTTTGCGGTCGATGTGCGGAGAACAACCTGTGCTCCTAAATCAGTCAATTTCTCAATTACATATGGATATGCGAAAGGCGTGATTTCGACGGGGACCGGCTTAAACAGTCTTTCGACGAGCTTGCCGGATTCGCCTACGAACACCTTTCGACGCGACGCCGAAGCCAAAACTTTTTCGCGGAGCATGGCACCTCCACCTCCCTTTATCATGTGGCCTTCCCATGTTGCTTGGTCGAAGCTGTCGAGGTAGATGTCCGGATGCGGAGCTTGTTCAAATGAAATGACCGACAGTCCCGACTTGACGCATTCGTAGTGCGACTGCCACGAAGCGGTCACAACCTTGACTTTCGGAGCCGTTTTGGCGAGTTCC
>JANWZT010000029.1 GCA_025054515.1 Candidatus Caldarchaeum sp. | reverse complement strand
GGAGCTTCCGCGAACAGCTCGAATCAATTATCAACGTCCACGACTTTCTACCGTCTGACACACGGCTCGTCGTCGTCGACGACTTCACCTACCTTCACCGCCTCGAGCTTTCAGGCAATCCATCGAAAGACCTTCCAATCTACCGGGCCCTTTCGCTACAAGCCGCTTTGCTCAAGGACGTTGCGATGACGAGGAAGGCTTCGGTGGTCGTGGTCGGGCTGGTCCACGAGATTCCGGTCATCAACGTCGTGGCTCCAGTGGCTGGTCGGATAGTGTCCTACTGGGCGGATTTCGTCGCCAAACTCGTCAGAAGAAATGGTTACGTCGAGATGGTCGAGGAAAAGCCTTCGACCGGCAGGATGTTTTTCCGAATTGTCGACCGCGGCGTGGATGTTTTAGGCTTTCGATAGGAATCCGCCGATGAGCCCGAGGGCGGCTAAAGCTATCAGCAGTCCGCTGAAGACAAGCATGTATCTCGATGAACGGGGGCTGAATCGTCTGCTGAAGGCGAAGGTGTAGAGCAGGAAACCGGCGAAGCCCAGCAAATAGAAGGTCGACGTAACCAGCAGTTCCGCGACTGTTTGGACACGTTGGTCTGGGTAGAAGACGCGGATGACGTTTTCGAAAAAGGCCACGCCGATGACGACTCCTGAAAACAGTCCGTAAACTATCCCGGACAAAACCAGCGCCGACCCCACGACGGCGAGAACGGCTACTACCTCGATGAACAGGGGTTTTTTCACGGTTTCGACGACGCCGTCGACCAGCTTGCGTAACCGCTCGGACATCTCGCTCCAATCACGTCTGATGAGTTCTCTAAAAAAGATATTGTCAGAAACTGGATGGAATTCTGGACCCCGGCTCGGTTGGTGTGCTTCTTCTTCTGCTGACTATTATCGCGGTCGCCATCAGGACGGCTATCATCAGCAGTATCATGGGAAGGATATAGGTTGATACTGGTTCGGCGAAGGCGACTGTTGTGATGGCTGTGATTGTTTGGGTTGTTGACTGGGTTGAAGTGACGGTGTTGGTCACCGTTGATGTGGTTGTTGATGATACGGTTGTTGTGGCGGTTTGGGTGGTCGTGGTGGGTATGGTTTGTGTCGTGGTGACTGGGATGGTCGTGTAGGTTGTCTGGCTGACGACGAGGATTACGGAGCTTGTTTGGGTGAATGTTGTGGTGGCGATGGCGTAGGCTGTCGTGGTTGACGTGACGGTTGATGTCGAGGTCGTGGTTGTGGCGAAGGTCGTCGTCGTGGTCGAAGTTGTTGTCGAAACCAGTATGTCGGGGCAGAATTTAGAATAGAATGAGTTGGTGGCGGCGGATGAGTCGATCGTTGGCGTGTAGCTGGATATGCTAGGGGATGCGGAGGGCGATGACGGGGATATGTTCGTGATGGATGGCGTGATGGTGTTGACGGTCAATACGACGGTGTTGACTTGGCCGTCGAAGATGGCGTAGAAGAGGGGCCAGTTGACATGCTGGCCCGCGGGATAAACGCATGCTCCAAGCCCCGCCACCGAATATCCAACGTCATTCCCACCTCCTCCGCTGATAAAGAAAGAATGTGAAAAACTTCCGTCGGGGGCGAACGCCGTCAACAAAGCGTCCAAAGTGCCAAAGGCGTTCGTGAAGCCGGTCATGTATAAAAGCCCGCCGGCGATAGTTAGTTCCCGTGACACCTCGTTGCCGCTGGCCGTTCCGAATGCTTTCACCCACTGAATGTTGTAGCTGGTATCCAGCTTAGCGAGGACCATTTCGTTCATTCTTCCGGGGTAATCCACGTATCCCGTCAGGTAGATGTTTCCCGCTGAAAAGAGGACTCCGTGAGCTTCCTCGTTGGTCGAGCCCGCCAACTCCCTCGTCGCCACATGTGCGCCCGCCGTGTCAAAGACCGAAAGAAACATGTTGAGTGAAGAGCCGTCGTCAGACGTTCCCGCCACGTAAACCCGCCCACCCGAAAAGAAGACGGAATTGGCGACATCGTTTCCGCCACGCACCTTGAAAGCCCTCGCCCAAACAACGTTCAAGCTTGAATCGAGCTTGGCTAAGTAAACACCGTTGGTTGTCTGGCTGCCGACTATGTAAAACGATGGGCTTGCCGCTGGTTCGACTGCTATGTCCCGTAGGTCGTCAAGTCCTATATCAAACAGCTTGAATGTCTGGAGGTTGCATGTTGTGTCGAAGATTGCGATGAAGTGGTTTGGTGGATTGGCGCCGAAGTTAGTTGTTCCAAGAACGTATATCCTCCCTGCGTGAACTGTTAGGGCGGATGCTTGGTCGGCAGCTCCGACGTCGAAAGCTACGCTGCACCTGTGGCTGTTGTCACTGTTAAATATCGTGAGGAAGGCATTGGGCGGGTTGGAGCCGAACGAGTTAGTCGAGCCAACGGTATATATTGCGTTCGAGTCGACGAAGATGTCGAAGGTGAATTCGTCTCCGGCTCCTCCGTAGGAACGGCGGAAGGTGACGACTTCCGAAGAAGCTAGGGGGAGGACCAGTAGAACAGCTACGAGCAATATTTTGAGCCGCATCATGCTGGAAGTCGTGTGGCGGCCTCTGGAATAAATAACTTCTGCATATTGAAGTCGCTCGTATCATGTCGAATACCTGTACGTATTACTGGAATAGGTTTTTAGTCTGGTTGTTTCGAGCTATTTTCCAGAACTGGTTTGGCGTTGTCGAAAGTCGTGTCGAACTTTAAACGTTTGGACAGGATGTTGGGTGGACGGACACGTCTTTTCGAGCTTGGGCTTCTTCTGTTCATCCTCGCCATAGCGTTCTTCCTCCGCGTTCTTCCGCTTAGATGGGGAATCGCTCTATCGGAGTTCGACCCGTGGGTTCAGTATAAGGAGGCGATGTTTATCATCGAAAGAGGCTGGGCCGGGTTCTGGGAGTTCTTCAACTGGCACGACAACATGTCTTGGTATCCTTGGGGCCGTGACATGGGCCGGACGGCGTTCCCCGGCATCCCATTCGCCATGGCCTTCGTCTACTTCCTGCTCGCATCTTTCGGGCTTAAGCCCGACACGCTTGAACTGGCTTCAGCTCTCCCAGTCGTCTACGGAGTGCTAACCGTCGTCGCCGTCTATTTTCTGGGAAAAAAGGTCGGCGGCTCCGTCACAGGCCTTGCCGCGGCCCTGTTCATGGCTATAAGCACAGCCCATATCGGACGAACTCATCTCGGATGGTTCGACGACGAAAGCCTCAGCCTGCCGTTGATGCTCACCGGCTACGTCTTCTACCTCACGGCCATCTCGCAGAAAAGAACGATGAAAGGCACCGTGGCCTACGCTTTTCTCGCGGGCCTTTTCCTCGGTTTCATGGCCGCCAGCTGGGGAGCACATAAATTCCCCCTCGCGTTCATCCCCCTCTTCAGCGTCTTCCTCGCAGTCATCGGCAGATACCACCGTAGAATTCTCGTCGCAACCGCGGTAGCTTTCGCCGTCTACACATCCATCGCCGTCTCAGTCCCCAAACTCGGCCCCCGCTACATCTTCGAAATCACCATCTTCTCCGGGTTCATCTCCCTCTTCGTCCTCGCCGTCTTCGAAGCCGCTTCACGCATCAAATCACCCGAGACAAGAAGGTTCACCATATTCACCATCCTTCTCCTATCCCTGATAGGAGCGGTTTCGCTGCTTTCGCTCGGCGTCCTCGGCCTACCCGGAATCAAATTCCTCTCCGTCGTCTTGCCCGGCCTACGCGGCGACCAGCCCATAGTCCAGTCTGTCGCCGAAAACCAAGTGCCGACGTGGTCGATAATGTTTTCCGACTTTGGGTTGACGCTGCTGCTGGTTCCCTTCGGCGTCTACCTGCTTCTCAAAGCGAGAACCAACGAAGACTTGTTCATCGTGCTTTTCCTCGTTCTCGCCGCCTACTTCGCCTCATCGATGGTCCGGCTTTCGCTGCTCGCTTCGCCGGCGGTGGCGATAGTCGCGGGCCACGCCTACGCAAACATCTTCGGAAAACTGGGGGACATTCTTGCACAGAGAGAGTCGGCGAAGAAGAAAGCCGACCGGAGCCAGTTGAGCTTGGCCATAATAACTCCCGTGATACTTCTGCTGCTTCTGACTTATTCGATCATACCGTCCGTCTACGGCGGGTTGCCGGGCGGAAGAGTAACCCTTTCACCCATCGACCAGGGATACCAGCCGGCCACCATAGTGACGTCGAGCTTTCCGGCGCGGCAGTCCATCCCCGACTGGGTGAAGGCCCTTGCGTGGATGCGTGACAACTTGCCGAAGGACGCGGTCGTCGCTTCGTGGTGGGACTATGGCTACTGGATTACCATCGTCGGCGAACGCATCAGCCTCATCGACAACGCAACCCTCAACACGACCCAGATAGGCGACATCGCCCACGCCTTCATGAGCGACGAAACCACCGCCATGGAGATATTCAGAAGACACAACGTTACCCACGTCGTCATCTACGTCACGCATCAGTTCGTCGTTCAAGGCGGTCAAGCCTACGGTAGGCTGCTGGGCTTTGGCGACGAGGGCAAATGGATTTGGATGCTTCGGATCGCCAACCAGACAGGCCATCCCTACCGGGAATCAGACTATATAGACCAGAACTTCCAGCCGACGCAGAGGTTCTGGCAGACGCTCCTCGGCCAGCTCATCCCCTACAAACCAACCCAAACAGCCTTCGGCCCCGGCCACCTCTACAACCCATCACAGCTCAACTACTTCCGCCTCGTCTACCAGTCAAGCCCACCCTACCAATCCCTCGCATACGTATACATCTACGAAGTCATCTACCCATAACCTTCATATCAGAGGCTTCTAAAGGCTATACCTAAAAAATATCCCCTCCAACATCCGGGGACAAATTTTTTACCAAAACCACGGCCGTCGCGGTGGAGTGACGATAAGGAAGATTTTTTTCGGCCTGCTGTTGGCGGTGCTTGTTCTGCCGTTGGGCGGTATGAACGCGTCTCCAGCTTATGGTTTGCTTAGGTCGTTTCACGAAACTGCTCCAGAAGTCCAGTTCGAATCTGCTTACGACATCAAAGTTGACCAAAACGGAATCTATATGGTCGGGGCAAGACATGTACACGACACCTCTGGAAAATTCCCTGTGGACGCTTTCAACCCCTACATCCTCATTCTAGAACCAGACCACAGGCTCCGATGCACCAACTACCTCGAATTCCCTATGGATGGAAGGTCACGGGGAATGGCCGTCGACCTCGAACACAACACAACCCATCTAATCGTTTCCGGATACTATCTTTTCACAGACGGCGCCGCCTTATTCGTCGCAGCCTTCGACAAAAACAACTGTCGGCTGACAGGAGTTTACCGGCATTTTCTCACAGAAGACCCCTCAGGTCTCGGGATAGTCGACATTTACCCGAGGTTTTTCGGTAGGGGTGTCGACGCCGCCGTCGACAGAACAAACATCTACGTTTTGACCGGTTTAACGATTTTTGAAAACGACCTCCGCTGTTTCTTAGTAATCAAACTTGATTCTAATCTAAACTACGTGAGCCACGGCTGCTTTTATGTCGAAGGTCTGCAGAGGAGCGGTAAACAGGGGTTCGCTTGGTTTGACTTTGCCACATCCATAGCGGTCGCATCCGACGCCGTCTACGTCGTCGGCGGAGTGGTTGAAACACCAACCCTTATAGAGCTGTATCGAGGACATATGAGAGAATTATTCCTTTTGCGGCTCAGCAAAGACTCTTTGAGGGTTGAAGATTTTCTCGGGTTGTCGAAGGAAGACCCGGTGCCTGAGAAGTTTTTCGTAGGCACCAGGGTTTTAATCGACGAAAATGACGACATCTACATCGTTACGACGGATTTGTTTGTACCGCGGCATGACCTTGTGGAAATATATAAATATCGTTACAGGGGCGAGGGCAATTTTGAGCGTGTTTGGTCTGCTGGATACGTTGTGGAAAACGTTTACACGCGTGACGACTTTCCCCCCTCTCAGGATGGAAGTCTCCCGCCCGACTTGTTTGAATATCCGTTTTCCTATTCGCTTTCCGCGGCGTTGGAAGGCCCTTACATCTTCGTCGGCGGTTTCATCAGCAACCAGTTCTTTCCAGCCTCGGCCCTTAGTTTCAACAACGGGTTTCTGTCCGCAATAGACAAGAAATCTGGGAACGCGTTGTTCACCTTCAGAATTCAGCCGTACGACAACCCAAAAGGTCAGACCTTCGTCCATGGCTTAACCGCATACCGGGGCTGCGCCTACATCGCGGGACGCTCCGACAGCTATCGCCTCGAATACGTCCTCCAAAACATCCTACACAAAGTCCTACCGGACCGAGAGGCCCGTGGCTTAGCCCGAGAAACCGGTGTTACGCATTTACCGCGGCAAGACCGGTACAAAGAATATGGCTGGGTTCCGTCTTTCGACCAGCCGAACGAAGTCCGCCGATATTCTTTCTACGGCGTGTTCTGCCCAAGCGCTACGATAACGACCGTAACCACTTCCACCACAAACACCGTAACACAGACGACGACGATATCCGCCACAACCACCCAAACCACAGACATAACTTCAACCACTTGGAGAACCACGACGGAAACCACAACCATAGCCACAACCCAGATTCGCAGGATAGAGGAACTATTCGTTGTGCTTTCGGCCTCCTACACGACAGCCACGAGGACCGTGACAGGCACAACCGTCACTACGGCGTTTGAGCTGAGTAGGGCCACGGTTACAGACGTACGCTTCGTCACCATTTCGCAGGTTGTCACCACAATCGACTACCGTGCCCAACACCTGCCGTTTGCTGAGACCGTCGTATCCACCACCACGCTGTACCGCAACACAACCACGACATCTACCGCTACTTTCGTGAAGCCGGTTGAATGGACGAGTTTGCCTCCGTGGTTCTACGCGCCGTTTCTGTTGTTGCCTCTTCCGCTCTTCGCCGTCCTTTTCAGAGGTAAGAGACATCGCGTCGTCATAAACAAAACGACCGCGGTTCCGATGGGATGGAAGCTTGGCGACCAACCTGTCGTCGACGACACATACATCACCCCCGCCGTCCTCAACATACCGAAAAACAGCGTTGTGGAATTCGTTAATAACGACGACGAACCACACGTGGTTGCCGCATACGACGGCCCGGCGGAATATCTGTTTCAGACCGATGAAATCAAGCCCGGCAAAAAACGACGGCACAAATTCACCCAGCCCGGCGTCTACTATGTGAAAAGCTTGACCAAGCAATACGTGGGCGGAATCATACGGGTCGGCTGATGAAGGTGGTGTAACGTGGTATCAGGTTCTTCTTGGGTTCGGGCTTTCGCCGTCTCGTTTGCGACGATTTTCTTGTTGTTGTCTGTTCCCGTTCCCGCAGACCCTGCATACGGGCTATTGAGAACCTTTGGTTCACAGTTCTTCGATAGCGCTTATGACATCGAAGTGGACGACCAAGGCATTTACATGGTCGGCTTTACATTTTCAGATGAATGGGGCCGGCCGCAGTCTTCTTTGACAGTCCTTAAACTCGACCAAACCCACAGATGCAGCACCTATCTTGAGTTTCCAGTTGACCCAGAGCGCGTATTTGTGCAGGGTTTAGCTTCATCGGTGGAAGTGAACCAGACCCATGTTTTCGTGGCAGGGCATTACTGGACACATAGGTTGGGCGCGTTAGCGGTTTTCGTCGCAGTCTTCACCAAGTCCGACTGCTCGCTCACCGGCCTCTACACTTTCGACGTAACAGATTTCGAAGAAGTGTCCTTAGTCACCATATTTACCGGCGAAGGAATCGATTTAGCAGTCGACCAAACAGGCGTATACCTGCTGGTCGGGTATTTCGTATTCGGAAATTTGGATTTCCTCGTTTTGAAGCTTGACCACCACTTACAATATCTAGGTCATAGGTTTTACAATTTGACCGCCGGACGGGATTTCGGGGCCTCCATCGCACTAGGAGACAGAAGCGTCTACGTCGCGGGCCTTACGGAATATCGTGTCAACTCTATGCTAGATGGGCAAAGGGTTTTCGTCCTCGAGCTGGATAAATCGGACCTACTGGTGCGAAACACCACTCTGCTCCAGCCCATCGAAGAATATTATCTTGGACTAGAGATTATTGTCGACGAAAACAACGACATCTACGTAGTCCAGACGTTCCAAAAGAATATGGCGAGCAACGCAATCGTTGTCTCCAAATTCGACCGCATGATGAACAACCTGTGGACGCAGACTTACTGGCTTTTCCATCCATACACAGACACAAATCCAGACACAGAGCCGCAACATGTGGTAGAGCGGTTCGCTTACGCGGTGTCAGCGGCTGTTTCGTCAAAGTATCTTTTCGTGGGCGGGTTTACCACCAATACTTATTTCGGAGATCGTCAGGAACCGCTGATTCCGCATGGTTTATTGCTGACAATCAACCGCGCTAACGGCGAAGGCCTTCTGGCCTTCAAGATTCAGGCACAGCCAAGCCCCTCATATCCCGTGCAATTATTTGGAGTTGACGCCTACCTTGACTGCGCCTACTTAGCCGGGGCCTCAAGTTACTACAGGCTCGAATACGTGTTTCTGAACAACTTCAACCTCACTTTGCCTACATGGAGTCAACGCGGAACAGCAACGCTATTAGACCAAGTCCTTGAAGAAAGGGACGACGAACCATCTTTGAACAGCTGGAACCCGGTCTTCGACATCAACATAGACGATCAAAGCTATGCTTTTTACGGAATATTCTGCCCGGGCGCTTTGATACTTGAAACCACGACGACAGCGACGTCCACGGTCCAAGTAACGTCGACGACCGCGACGACAACGCAGATAACAACAACCACGACACGGTACACAACATCCACAGCAACAACAACCAACACAATAACCTCCTTTTCGACAGAGACACAGTACGTAACCGAATACACCTATTCAACAAGCTACACCACACGTCTCGTAGAACTCGCCACCACTGCCTACACAACCGTTACCGAGAGAACGGCAATCGGCGTGACGGAAACTGTTTCCGTCGCTTCAACAACCATGGTCCAATTCATCAAGACCTTTACCTTCGACGGGCCCCGCGCCGTACCAGCTGTAGGGCTAACATCCACGGTTTTGGCAAACCGCACCACCACCGTGGTTTCGACCACCACTTTAGCTGGAGAAGTGGATTGGACTGCGTTACCGCCGTGGTTTTACCTGCCTTTCTTTCTTCTGCCTATTCCGTTCGCCGCGGTCCTCATGAGCCGAGGCAGACACCGCATCGTAATAAACAAGGTGAATGCTCCTCCGTTCGGCTGGAAACCGGGTGATAACCCAGTCTTCGAAGACGCTTTCGCAAAACCCTGCATCCTCAACATAAGGAGGAACACCGTCGTCGAATTCGTCAACGAAGACGACGTACCTCATCTCATCGCCTCCAACCAAGCCCCCGGAGAGCATCATTTCGAATCCGATGAAATCAAGCCGGGCAAAAAATGGAAGCATAAGTTCACGGAGCCGGGAATCTACTACGTCAAAAGCCTGACGAAACAATATGTGGGAGCCGTGATACGCGTCGGCCGCTGAAAACACATAAATAACATCTCAACCACCTTTCTCCGCCATGTCGTTAGTGACGGCTATCTTCGACATAGCGATTGCTCTCGTGCAGCTGGTGTTCGGTGTCGCCTTGGCCTTGTTCAGCATAACCGTGGCCATCAACATCCTCAACAGGTCTACGAAGGACATCAACGAGTTCGAGGAGCTGCGGAAGAGGAATCTGGCTGTCGGCGTCTACGTGGCTGGGATTCTGATAGCCGTGGGCAACGTCGTGGGTCAAGCGGTTTCTGGCGTGAGCAAGGCCGTGGTTCCCGGCGCCTTCAACCTACCAGCCCTCATAGGAGGGCTTGTCCAGCTTTTCATCGGTCTTCCGCTGGCCATCGTCGTGATAACGTGGGCCCAGAACAGGGTTTACAGCTGGCTCGTCAAAGCAGCGTCCAAACTACCCAAGGTCGAGATCGAAAAATTCAACATCCAAGACGAGCTGAAGAACGGCAACCTCGCCGTCGCTCTTGTGCTTTTCGGAACCTTCGTGGCGATTTCGCTGGTCATCAGCCAAGGAGTTTCCTTCCTTTCGGAGCCGATTGCGTCAGCGATCAGAACGCTGCTGGGATAAACATCCCAAATTTTTCATCCGATGTAGAACGGCTCCTTCGAAGGCCTTTCTTCACCCGGCACTGGAGATCCCGTGAACCCGAGCTGTTCAAGCTCCTGCACCGCCCTGCTCTGTCGCTCGATCTCCCTGTCGACCGCCGTGTAATCCATCTCGAAGCCGAGATACCGTGAAACAACTTCGAGAAGCTTCTTCGCGGCCACGTGGTCGGGCATGTATGATGACGTGTCGCTGAAAAGCATAGAAACCTTTCTGTTGTCCCTCGCGAAGAAAAGCATCAAAAACCCGCTGGTCCTGTCGACGGGAAGGTTTTCCAGAGATGGCGAACGTTTTGCGCCGGCGTCGAGAAGTGTTTTCGACTGGTCGAGGTTGGTGGTCGATACGAAGACGCTTCCTTCGCCTGTTATTCGGCCGCTGGCGAGAACGATGTATTCTTTGACTTTGTGTTCGATGAGGAACTGGTAGAGTTTTGACGCGACTTCGTAGCTTCCTTCGTTTCCTTCGACGGGGAAGGCCCTGCTGAGGAGCAGCAGCTTAAGGTCTTTCGCCTTGACGAGATAAAGCTCGAGCTTGGGCCTTGAAGCGATTCCGTTGTCGTCGATGATGCTTATCTGCGGAAAATGCGGAGAAACTATTTCGCCAACGAGTTTGGCGTTGAAGACTTCCCGGAGGTAGTTGACAGCGAGAATTCCTGCGGCCCCGACCGTCGGCGACCCCTCTATGAAAACCGCTCCGTCGATGTCCGGGCTGTCGACGAGGTTTATCCTTGTTTCGAGAACCATTTCCGCCGTTACCGTTCATAAGGTCGCTAAAAAGCATGTCCCCACCTCCCTAAAATTCCGGCAGCAAATCCACAAAACAAAACCTTCCATCCTTCACCACCTTCTCCCCCAGCCTAAACCTCACCGGACGGCTGAAACACGGGCCGTCGTAGACAAAGGTATGGAACTCGCCGTTTTCGCCGCATGGGTCGCATGTTGATGGAAGGTTTTTGAGGAAAGTTTTGTCAAACTCGGCTCCGACGAAAGATTCGGGCAGCTTCTGCAGGTCAACGACGACGACTTTCGCCTTGAAGCCTTTTTCGATGAACTCCGTCGCCAGCTCGGACGTGTCGGCTCCCCAAAGCGGAAAAACACATTTCATCCCAGCCCTGCTCATGTTGACCTCCCTGTATCTCCTCACGTCTTCGAGGAAGATGTCGCCGAAAGCCACCGCCTCCACACCCTGCTTCATCAGCCTTGTGCAGACATCATGCATCACCTGCTCGTAGACCTCGTTGCTGCAGTTGGGCGGGATGTAGGCCTTCATCAAAGGCAGGCCCGCGGCTTCGGCCTGCATCTCAGCCAGCTTTTCTCTGACGCCGTGCATG